>JBCBDH010000550.1:0-4691 GCA_038529855.1 Bacteroidota bacterium
CCGAAAAAATTCCATTTACTTCCTGAATGATTCTATCCTCATTTCTTTGTGACGCCATGTAATATTATTTCTTAGACAAAGATACGCAAAACCGCGTTAGCTTTCTACTCTGGTAACAGAAGAAATACCCTCAAGGTTCTGTAAGGCTCGAATCGCAATATTGAGCTGATCTTTATTCAAGACCAATAAGCTGATTTTACCTTCAAAGTAGCCTTCGTGTCCATCTATATAAAAGGAACGGATGTTCAAGCCTAAAGTTGTGGAAATATTGTGAGATAATCGCTCAATTACCCCCCGCCCACTATCAATACCTGTAATCAATAAATCTGCCACAAAAGAGGTATTGGCTACCGTTACCCATTCCGCTTTCATAATCCGATAACCATAGCTAGCCATCAGATGAGTAGCATTGGGACAGGAGGTTCGATGAATTTTCATTCCTGCATTAACCGTTAGGTAGGCAAACACATCATCTCCTTGCACGGGTTGACAGCAAGAAGCCAGGGTATATTTGAATTGCTCTGCAGGCTGCCCATTAATGATTAGTTGAGGCTTGCTACTGAATTTCTTTCTGGGTCGATTGATGGTCTTGGGAGGCGCTTCATTGACGGGAGGCACGTCTTTTTTGATCTCCACGAGCTTATTTCCTTCTGCCCTAAAATTTTTGAGGTCGCCCAGATTGATATTCTCCATGGCAATCTCATAGTACAGATCGACCCTGGACTTTAGATTGAAGTAGCGCACCAAAAGGTCGACATTTTCTTCAAAGTCGACCTTCATATTGCGGAGCTTGCGTTCCAGCGCCTCTTTACCCAATTCGCCCTGCCGCCGCCGCGCTTCCTTCATCGCCGACCGAATTTTGGAGCGGGCCCGGCCAGTTACCACCATTTTGAGCCAAGCCTCATTGGGCTTCTGGTTTTTATTGGTCGTCACATGTATCTGATCACCATTTTGGAGCTTATAGCCCATTGGCACCAGCTTATTATTGACTTTGATGGCGGTAGAGTGATAGCCAATATCCGTGTGGATGCTAAAAGCAAAATCGAGGGCTGTCGCTCCTTTGGGAAGGATCTTCATATCCCCCTTGGGCGTATATACATAGACCTCCTCGTGAAAAAGGTTGGTCTTAAAATCATTTAAAAATTCGATGGCATCCGAATCGGGGGTATCCAAGATATCGCGGACATTATCCAACCAGGATTCATAAACATCAGGCTGATTGCTCACTCCCTTGTATTTCCAGTGGGCGGCAAAACCCTGTTCGGCAATCTCATTCATCCGTTCCGAACGAATCTGCACCTCTACATAGCGGCCTTTGGGACCGATAACCGTCGTGTGCAAGGATTCATAACCATTGGATTTTGGGGTGGTGATCCAATCTTTGAGCCTTTCGGGAATGGGTTTGTGAACATCGGTAACAATAGAGTAAATCTGCCAGCAAATTTGCTTTTCCTTTCTGATTGGACAATCTACAATGATTCGAATGGCAAAAAGATCATAAATCTCTTCAAAAGGGACTTTCTTGGTCTTGATTTTATTCCAGATGGAATAAATCGACTTGGGGCGGCCAAGAATGCGATAGCTGTAGTTGATTTCTTTGAGTGCTTCGGTGAGGGGTTTTATAAATTCATTGACATAGCTGGTCCGCTCTTGCCGAGATGCTTGTAGCTTACGCGCAATATCATTGTATTTATCTCTGTCGGTGACCTTCATGCAAAGGTCCTGAAACTCCGTTTTGAAATTGTAAAGCCCTAATCGATGGGCTAGTGGGGCATATATATAAGAGGTTTCTGCCGCTATTTTGAGTTGCTTGTGTCTGGGCATAGAGCCAAGGGTCCGCATATTGTGTAGGCGGTCGGCCATTTTAATCAAAACAACACGTACATCCTCTACTAGTGTTCGAAGTACTTTTTTGAAATTTTCTGCCTGTGGACTCGCCACATTATACAAACCATCCAATTTGGTAAGCCCATTGACGATCATGGCTATTTTTTGTCCAAATTTTTCCTTGATCTGGGGGAGGGTGACCTCCGTATCTTCGACGACGTCGTGCAGAAGGGCAGAAACAATAGCTGTGGGGCCAAGACCAATTTCCTCAGCGCAGATTCGCGCTACTTCAATAGGGTGAAGGATGTAGGGTTCGCCAGATTTGCGGCGCTGCTTACTATGTGCTTCTACAGCCAGCTCATAAGCCATACGGATATTGCGTTTATCGGTGTGATCCATGTTGCTTTTGATGGATTTAAGCAGCTTCCGATAAGCACCTTGTATTAGCCTTTTTTCAGCTTCTTGATTGATGATCGTTTCTTGCATAGTATCCCTTTATCCTAGCGGGAGGTCCAAAATAGTTTTGTCCCGTCACATATCTAAATTAAATTATTGTTTTTTACTAACAAAGTCAATGGGTATAATCCTCTGAATAAAATGTTAATTTAGTGGACTGAACAGGTAAATAAGGCCATTAAATGGTAAAATGATGCCCTTGACCTGAATATTTTGTGATTGGCAACTGCGATTTTTTAGTAAAAAGGTTATATCTTTGCAACGCTTTTGAGGAAAGGGCGCCTGAATTTGATGTGTTTTATGGGTTCCCAAGAGTATATGCGGGTGTGGTGAAATTGGTAGACACGCTAGACTTAGGATCTAGTGCCGCGAGGCGTGGGGGTTCGAGTCCCTCCACCCGCACTCCTTTCTTCAGACCATTCAATTAATCAACGAAATCGAAGCACTCATGCCACAGATTGTCCGGGAAGATGTGGGTCAATTAGAGGCTCGCTTGACCATAAGCCTCACCAATGAGGATTACGAGCCTAAGTTCAATGCGGAGCTTAATAAATATCGCAAAGAGGTGTCGATGAAGGGCTTTCGCAAAGGGAAAACTCCTAAAGCGTTGATTCGCAAAATGTATGGCCGGGCTATCCTTTCTGATACCATCAACGAACTTTTTCAGAATGCCATTAATGACTACCTAACCAAGGAGAAATTGGAAATCCTTGGTCAACCTCTTCCTGTCGAGGATCAAGAGCCTTTTGATCTGGATTTGACTGGTAAGGCAGCGTATACATTTAAGGTAGAACTGGGATTGGCTCCTCAGTTTGAGGTGAAAGGATTAGAAAAGGAAAACAAATTTGAGCGTTATGCCGTAGAAATCCCAGAGGAACGCATTGAAGAGGAGTTGGGGCAGGCCCGACAAAGAACTGGCGAGCGCTCATCAGTTGATGATGCCGTACAGGAAAAAGATTTGATTGCTTTTAATGCAGAAGAATTGGATGGAGAGGAGCTAAAAGAAAATGGATGGGCTTCTACTTTCAATATCTTAGTTGATTTGATCTCTAATGAGGAGTTAAAATCTAAGGTGCTGGGTAGCAATAAAGGAGATAAGGTCCGATTCAATGTTTTTGACCTGGAGAAAGATCGCGACCGCGATTATGTGAGAAAGTACTTCCTCAATGTCGGCGAAGATGACGAAGAGGTAGAAATCGGTGACCATTTTGAAGCAACTATTGCGGATATCACCAGGGTAATGCCTTCGGAATTGAATCAAGAGTTCTTTGATAAGTATTTTGGAGAAGGAAAAGTAAACAGTGAAGAGGAAGCGCGTAAGCTCATAGAGGGTGATCTACAAAAGTTTTACGACCGTCAGTCAGAAAGCTTGCTGCAAAAAGATTTTCAGGAGCGCCTGATCGAGGAAAATGTATTGGACCTACCAGAGGCCTTCCTCAAGCGTTGGTTGCAAATGACCAATGAGAATATAGACCTTGAGCAAATCGAAAAGGAATTTGATGATTTTGCCAAAGGGCTGCGTTGGTCTTTAGTTCGCGGTAAATTGGTTAAGCAATTCGATATCCAAGTTGAAGAGGAAGAAATTGTCGAAGGATTTAAAGATCGAATTCGCGGTTATTTTGGTGGATATGGCGATGAACTGATTATTCTCAATACGGCTAATCGAATGATGCAAGACCAACAACAGGTAGATCAATTGTATCAGGAATTGATGACCGGAAAAGTATTTGAGGGCATTCGCAATGTCGCACAAGTAGAAGATAAAAAGATCAGCATAGCAGATTTTGATCAAGTCATTGAAGCGGCCCGCAAAGAGGCTGAAGCGGCGCGTAATCCCGTTGCTCCTGCTGAAGAAGAAGAGGTTGTCGAAGATGAAGCCTCTACAGAAGAGACCGAAGAAATGGCCAAAGAGGATTCCACGACCTAAGTAAAAAACAGTTGAGGTGGCCTGATTCCCATAGTGTTCTGATTTAATTTTCTCACTCCAAGAACTATTCAGGCTACTATTAGTTTTATTGATGATAAAAATAACCAATGCCCAATCTGAAGGGATTTTGGTCATCAGCGCATCGGACAGCCGTGCGCTTGTTTTATCTTAACCGATTTAAATCTTTCCAACTATGTTTCACAAAGATGAATTCAAAAAATACGCTACCAAGCACTTGGGGATGAGTACCATGCACTTGGAAAAATATATGGAAAAGAGCACGACCCATGCTCCTATCTCCGCGCCTAACATTCATGCATTCACCCCCATAAAGATGATGCGGTCCATCATCAAACGAGAAAAGACGTCCATACCCACTACATTGAGTTGGCGTTCTTCAATAACATGGGGTGTGAATGCATGAATGTTAGGCGCGGAGATAGGAGCATGGGTCGTGCTCTTTTCCATATATTTTTCCAAG
>JBCBDH010000551.1:0-4689 GCA_038529855.1 Bacteroidota bacterium
GGGACTTTATTGAGGCGTCTGGTCCTTCCGCCTCTATTTTTCAATTTGCTTCAACACTCAATTTCCTTTTTTAATTGCTCATTATAAATTTCATCAATTATGAACTACCTCAAATTTTCTCCAATACTACTCTTACTGGTTTTGATGCTGACAACAGCTTGCAACCAAAAGCTCAATGAAACCACTATTCCTGAAAAAGCAGCTATTCCTAATCTTGAAAATTATCAAATCGCTGGCGCAACTGTTTTAGCCTTTGGAACGGATCAAACCTTATTTATTGGAAACAGTAAGGAAGCTAAAATCCATGCGGTCAAAACAACAGCTACTGAACTAAAAGATCCCATTCCTTACAACATGGAAGGCTTTGATGTGATGCTATCCAAGAAATTGGGTATTTCCTCCAGAGACGTGGTGGTCAGTGATATGAAAATACATCCCGCTAGTCAGGAAGCTTATGTTGCCGTAAAACTAGGGCACCAGCCAGGGGCCAAATCAGTGATTGCCATTGTTCACCCAGCGACAAGAGACATTCGATTTTTAGAAGTCAATGAATCCAATAGTACCAGCATTTCCATCAAGAATCCAGCCTCTTCTGAATTGTTATTTTGGAAGGAAACACCAGCGAGCGCATTGACCATTACTGATATGGATTACCACGATGGATTTTTATATGTGGCGGGTTTGACCAATAGCGAATTTGCTTCAACGCTTAGAAAAATCCAATACCCTTTTAGCGATACCCAAGAATCAGTCAGCAGCCTAGAAGTATACCATGCTGTACATACCCAGAACGAAACACGCGCCCCTATTCGCACCATGCTCATTGACGAATTGGATGGCCAGCCTACCCTGCTCGCTAGCTACACCTGTACGCCATTGGTCACCATCCCCACAACGGAAATAAAGGAAGGTGCTGCCATAAAAGGCAAAACCATTGCGGAATTGGGTTATGGCAATACCCCAATAGATATGTTGATGGTCAGTGCGCAAGGTTTTGATGGTTCGATCACTAGAAGTTTACTCGTGACCAACAAAAACAGAGGAGGCACCATGATTCCTTTTGAATCTGTAGTGGCAGGCTCCAAAGGAAAAGGCATGGAAGGCCAACAAGCCATGTTTGCGGCAGGGCTAGAAGGCATCAATGAAGTACCTACAGCCAATGTCATGCACATAGATGTTCAAAATCCACAGATGCTGGGGATGGTCCGTCGAAATATCGAAACGGGAGACATCGACCTGGTTTCTGAATTGACAGGCACTTATCTAAGGCTCAGTGATTTCATTTCTGAATATGATTTTCCAGACTATCGCTACCCTGAATCTCCACAAGGACAGGGGACCAAAAAATACCACGATATGGTCAAGCAAATGGAGGGCTATCCAGAATTGACTTCCGAAAAAATGGGCCGAAATTAGATGGACGGAACATGGATTTTAAGGATATTATGTTCTCTTTGTCTTGCTTGTTTTTTTTCTTGTCAAAACGATAAAACAGCAGCACCTATACCGCCGAAAGTTTCGGCGGTATATCCTTCTTCTGATACCCTCCCAGAAAATCTGCTGCGTATGTACATCCATTTTTCCAAGCCCATGAAAACCATTGGCAATTTGGAAAATATAAAACTGATCGATGATAAGGGACGAGAACTCAGGGGGGCTATTTTTAATAATGTGTACGAGCTATGGGATCAGGATCAAACCCAATTAACCCTTATTTTAGACCCTGCCAGGGTAAAAACAGGGCTACAAGCCAATAGGCAAATGGGCAGGGCTTTGCAAGCGGGGCAAGACTACCAGTTACTTATTGGACGCTTGGAAGATGTAGATGGGAATCGTTCAAAAGCAGTTTATAAAAAGTCCTTTCATGTTAGTACGGAAGATCGCCTTTCCCCAAATACTGCCCTATGGTCCTTACGCATTCCCAAGGCAGAAAGTCTATCCCCTTTGCTCATCCAATTCCCACAAATGCTTGACCAGCTTTCTCTTTTGCAAAGACTACAATTGACTGATCAAAATAAGCAGCCTATCCCTGGCAAGGTCGAGATCAAAAAACAAGAGACCCTTTGGCAGTTTACCCCAAGCAGCGAGTGGCAAGCTGGTGATTATGTGCTATACGTCCATGCGCGTTTGGAGGACCCTTGTGGGAATAATTTGAATGGCTTGTTTGATCATAAAGTGGGAAGTTTGAAAAATGAACGGGAGGGTATGATTGAACGGATTCCTTTAAGTATTGGCCAATAAGAACAAGCATTACCGTATAATATCTTAACCTACATTAATGCATCTCCCCTCAAAAGCACAGAATTTTGCGACGATACCTTAATTAGCAAAACACTCGTACAATGAACTACATCATCACAGGCGGGCACACTGGAATGGGGCTAGCCTTAACAAAAAAATTACGCAAAGAAGGACATCAAATTGGCCTTATCGTCAGAAGTACATCGAGAAAAAAGGAGACCCAAGCGCTATTCCAAGGCGATGAAGGGATAGACCTATTTGTAGCCGATTTGAGCAAGCGAGATGACATTGAGCAGGTAGCCCAACAAATTCAAAATAAATGGGAAAAAGTAGATGGGCTCTTTAATAATGCAGGCTTACTGCTGGATAAGCTGTACTATTCTGACTATGGCAATGAACTCCAATTGGAAGTAAACGGAATCAGTCCTTATCTACTGACCAAGGCCCTAAAGCCACTACTGGATAAAGCTGAACAGCCATTTGTCGTCAATACCGCTACAGGAGGATTGAACAATAAAAAATCAGTTGATATCCCCGCCTTTAGAAAGCCAGAAAAATTCACCAAGCTATTGGGTTCTTACATGGACTCCAAATTGATCCTGGTACTTTTAATGAATGATTTGAGTAAGGACAAAGACTGGGCTAAGGTGCGTTTTGTTAATGTCAATCCAGGAGCGATAAAAACCAAAATGACCGCGGGGAGCGGGATGCCCTTTTGGTTAAAGCCTATTCGAAACTTGCTGTTCAAGTCTCCTGAACACGGGGCAAAAAACTTATACCAGGCGGCCTTTGATTCCAAATACCAAGAGAGCGGCATTTTTATCAGCGAAGGTAAGATCCGACCGATGAAGTATGTGATAACAAAAGCAGAGATCGCTCAATTATTCGCCTGAATGGAAAAATCACAAACATGAAAAAAATATTAGCCTTTGGGGCTAGCAATAGCAAAACCTCTATCAATAAAGCATTGGCTACTTTTGCCGCCAATCAACTACAAAACGTTGAGGTAAGGGTAGCTGACCTCAACGACTACGCCTCCCCTTTGTATTCTGTGGATTTACAAAAAGAAGAGGGAATAGATAAAAATGTATTGCGCTTCTACGACTTGATTAAAAGTAGTGATGCCATCATTATATCAGTAGCGGAGTACAATGGCTTACACACCTCCGCTTTTAAAAATCTGTGGGATTGGCTGTCCAGGATTCCTATGAGCAAACCCTTTAATATTTGGGATAATAAACCCATGTTTTTATTATCGGCCAGTCCAAGTAGACGAACTATGAATAATGTATTGAAAGTGTCCAAACAATTATTCCCTCACTTTGGAGCAAATATCATTGCCGATTTTTACTTACCCTCCTTCAATCACTTTTTTAGAGAGGGACAGATTATCGAAACCAGCTATCAGCTTGGATTTGAGGAACAAAAAAATCGTTTTCAAAGGTATTTAGACAACATGGAATAGGCCAATCATCCATAAAAACACCAACATGCAAATCGGAATAGACAGCTTTGCCGCCGCCCCCCAAAATAATGGAAGTACGGGCAAAGAACGGGCAAAATCATTGGCTGAATTATTGGAACGAATTGAATTGGCAGACCAAGTGGGTATTGATGCCTTTGGAATTGGGGAGCACTACCGCAAGGAATTTTTGGATTCTGCCCAAACAGTCATCTTGGCTGCCGCTGCCGCTAGAACAAAAAATATTAGATTGACTAGTGCGGTTACGGTGCTGAGTACCGCAGACCCCGTTCGGGTTTTTCAAAATTTTTCTACCATAGATTTAATTTCAAATGGACGAGCAGAAATTGTAGCAGGACGAGGGTCCTTTATCGATGCCTTTCCCCTATTTGGTTATAATTTGAAAGACTACGATGCCATTTTTGAAGAGAAATTAAAACTCCTGATCCAGATTCAGCATCAGGAAGTCGTCACCTGGTCAGGGATATTTCGACCACCACTAAAGGATCAAGCAATTTATCCAAGGCCCTTACAGAAAAAACTGCCTGTATGGTTAGGCGTGGGAGGCACACCAGGCTCTTTTGCCCGAGCAGGTGCCCTGGGCTTACCCTTGATGCTCGCCGTCATAGGTGGACAGACTCACCAATTCAAACCAATGGTGGACTTATATCGAAAGATGGGAGAAAAAGCGGGTTTTGCCCCTGATCAATTAAAAGTAGGGTTGCATTCTTTTGGCTATGTAGCCAATAGTAGGAAGGAAGCTATTGATGATTTCTACCCCCAATACGCCAAGGTCATCGCCTCCATGAACAAGGAGCGCGGTTGGGTCGCTCCTAGTCGCGAACAATTTGAAGCACAGGCACTTGATGAAAAGGGAGCCATCGTCATTGGCAATCCCAAACAAGTAGCAGAAAAAATCATTCGCGACTAGGAGCGACCCAACCGCGCTCCTTGTTCATGGAGGCGATGACCTTGGCGTATTGGGG
>JBCBDH010000552.1:0-4683 GCA_038529855.1 Bacteroidota bacterium
CTTTCCCTTGAAGTGGAAGGCAAGACTGGCTTATCTGAAACAGCTCTTTCCGCTGATGCCATCAGTGTACAAACTGATCAGCGAGGCGTTTATGTCAATCAATCGGGAGAGGGAACGATGCATTTGCAGGTGCGGATGAATGGGGAAGTTCCCAAGGAGCCCATTCATATCTTAGTTCAACAGTATTTACCTAGTCCTGCTCCTCCAGCTGGTGGTCAAGGTTGGACCTTACCCACTGCCTCTCAGCACGAAGCCATTGCTTTTGTGGATGCACCGCATAACATCATTACGATTCCAGCGGGAACAGAAGATTTGGTGCCAATTTCTTTTAAAGCCATACGGCCTGGTTTTCCCATTGTGGTCTTTTTCCCTTTCCTCAGCAATGAAAAGGCACCAGTACCGCCTTCCAGTGTAGCGCCTGTATTGCTACCCAATGGCACTTTGACGGTAGCCAGTGCTTTCTTTGGCTGTGTGCGGGTATTGCCTTTTGACGATGCTTTGCCACAGGCTTTTGCCAATTTGTGGAATTCGACGCATGATAAGACGAAGGCTTGGAATTTTGTTTTCCACAATATCTTGTATGTCTACGATATGCTTTATCCTGTGATGCGCTATTATACGCCCATTAATCTTGGGAATCAGGATTCAGTAGATCAGCATATTGACATTATTCTGACCTTGACCAATGCTCGTATGCAAGATAATACGCTGTATATGCCTGTGACCCGAGAGATGTCGAATGGCAAACGGACGGTTTTGGAGATGTATGGTAGTTTGGTTAAAAATAAATGGCCGACGACTTCGCTTAGTCCCCCTTCAGCAGTTCCTGCATGAGGCCCTTAAAACCCTCTGCTTTTTGGTAGAGGTGGTCGCGATAGCTAGTCGCTTGGAATTTGAGTTGATGGACTTTATCGTTGCGTAGGAGCAGTTCGATGGTGATGTTGCCGTAGCGTTGGTCCATCTGCTTAGGCGCTGGATATTGGCGAAGTTGGCTTGGGGGTTTGAGGTAGTGACGCTGAACAGTTTCTACCCATTTGGGGCGATTATAGGTGCGCAGATCAGACAGATAGGTTCTGTAGGGAATATCGAGTACGCGCTCTTTGAGGTAGTCGAAGAAGTAGATGACCTCCTGTTGGGGGTATCTGGTTTTGTTGAAGTGGATGACAAAGCCTTTGGAAGAGGGGGTTTGGAGAAAGTCGATGGCTTCATCAATTTCTTTGGGATTGATCAAAAAGCGAACATATTCGCCATTAAGCCAATCGAGCAGTCGTTTTTTGGCCAGGGTTTTTTTCCAGCGAACAAAGCCCGCCTGTTCTTCCTCACTTCGCTCCAGGGATTCGTGGATGACGGGTTGATTGGGCGAGCTTTGCTCAGCGGACTGGAAAATGTTTTTTAGGTACTGCCAAAAATCAGCCATAGATGCGTTTCTTATTCTTTGATCAACTTTTTGACGATCGAATGGCTACCTGTATCTAATTGGATATAATAGATACCACTTGGCCACTCAGCGATGTCTATAGTCTGAACAGTTAGAGCGGGATGTTGTTGAAGGGCTTGTCCCAATATATTCAAAATGCGAATGGTTCCCTTTTGTGGACCATCAATGGAGAACCGTCCTTCTGTTGGATTGGGTTGAATGGAAAACTGGGCGGCCAGCGCTGATTCTTCCCCTATAGATACGGCACTTAGCAGATAAACCTGAACAAGTCCAGCATCCTCTCCATTATCATCATTCATCCGTGCACCAATGGCAATATGACTGCCATCTGGAGCCAGGGCGATGTCATTACCAAACCAATCCCGAGCAGCTTTACCGATCAAATCACCAAACACAATGCTCCACTCTTCATTATAGCTATCCCAAAAGTACATTCTCACCCGACCGACATCCTCCATCGCTCCTACGTCGCTGCGTATTGCACTTATAGCTAACAATTGGCCATCTGCAGCTAAGGAGACAGAGGCCCCCAGCCAATCTCCAAAGTTGTCTCCATCAATATCAGCTCCAACCTGCACCCAGGCACCATTTTCCCAATCATACACCCTAGTATGACCCACAAAATCGCTCAGCCCGTCGTTATTGATCGCACCAATTGCTATTCTGTTGCCATCCGCAGACATACTGACTGCTCCACCTGAAAGATCGCTGGATTCTTCTCCATCAATATCTTCCCCCAATTGGCTCCAAGTATTATTAGTCCATTCGTACACGCGAACATGGCCAGAGGCATCAGCATTGCCATCATTATTGGGAGCGCCAATCGCTATTCGGCTACCGTTGGCAGACATAGCCAGGGCACTTCCAGAGAAATCGCCAGCATTTTCCCCATCAATATCTTCCCCCATCTGTATCCATTCGTTACCATTCCACTCCAATACGCGGACATGGCCTGCACTCATTCCATTACCATCATTATAAGGAGCACCAACTGCAATGCGTTGGCCATCTGTAGATAGGGCAATGGCGCTACCAAATTGATCCTCGAAATTTTCACCATAAATCACGCCTCCCTGCAATTGCCATTCATTATCGATCCATTGGTAAACCCTGGCTTGACCAGGGACTTGTATATTGGAAGGAGCGGTACCACCTATTGCAATCGTATTTCCATCCTCTGAGATGGCGACATCATAGCCCAGAAAATCTGCATTATCACTGCCATTGATGGTTGACCCAATTTGTACCCAGTCAAAGTCCGTCTGTTCAAATACTTTAACTTCTCCCAGCAACTCAAAGGTAGGGTCTGCAAGTGGCGTACCTACAATCAAGCGCTGTCCATTGCCAGAAAGGTCGACAGAAAAGCCAAAATTATCATCTGCTTCTGCTCCCAAAAGGTCATTGCCTTGCTGGAATTGTGCCAGCATGGGCTTATTGGGAAGTAGGAATAAAAGGAAGAGTAAGAAGGGTAGTTTTTTATACATAACTATTATTTTTTGAAGTGTGGAGCAAAAATATGGATTAATATCCTATACAAAAAAGAAGTTGAGTTAAACATTCTGACTTGGTCGGAGCGCATCGACAATGTTCAACCAATTATCTAAAATGGCTAGGCCGTGTTCGGTAAGAATAGACTCTGGATGGAATTGAAGTCCGTAGATGGGAAGTTGTTGATGTCGAAGGGCCATGACCTCTCCCTTTGCCGTTTGGGCGATGGTTTCCAAAGGGGCTGATCCCATATCTTCGAGCAATAGGGAATGATAGCGCATGACCTCAAACTGCTGGGGTAAATCGCGAAAAATCGGATCTTTCTGATGAAATAGGGTAGAAGTTTTGCCATGCATGGGCAGGGCGGCCTTTTGTAGCTTAGCACCAAAATATTCGCCTATCCCCTGATGACCCAGACAGATGCCCAAAATGGGAGCCTTCTGATGAAAATGATCTATTAGGGCCATCATCTGTCCAGCGCTTTTGGGTATTTTGGGGCCTGGCGAGAGGACCAGCGCATCAAAGCTTAGCGCTTTGAAGGCTTCTAAAGTGTATTCGTCATTGCGCAAAACCTGACAGTTGGTGTTCAACTGGCAGAAATAATCGTAGAGATTATAGGTAAAGGAATCGTAATTATCAATAAGGAGAATCTTGAGGCTGCGGCGCAGGGAGCTCATCGGAACGGTCTTCAATTTCTGTTTTCTCTGTTTGTTCGATACTAATTTTTTCCAGTCGATCCATCATATTAATGGATTGGTCCCAAAATTCCTCAAACATTGGCCTAATTTGTTGGCCAATGACCCTGGCTTGGCTTCGATATTGGATGAGGTAGGGATAGGTTCTGGATTCTCTGCGGGTTTGTTCATCAATCAGCTGGGCCTTATCGCCAAACCATACCAATACACTCAGCAGCAAAACCAAGACGCCACTCAAGATCACGCCCCCCATAAACTGATTGACGATATTGATATTGGCTGTTTCCAGGATACCTTCTAAAAATTTGGAAATGGCGCGCAGGATGAGCATGATGATGATAAAGGACATGGTCAAACCAGCTAAGAACATCAAGGGATTTTCATTGGCAAAAGTAGTTTCCAGGAATTTGGTCATGGCGGGGGCCAGCCTCAAGGAAGCCACTATACCTACTGTCAAAGAGACGAAGGTAAAGAAGGTACCAATGATTCCTTTGGAAAAACCGAGGTAAAAGCCATAAAGGACCACTAATGCGAATAGGATATCTATAACCATAATAGCGACTAAATTAGTCCATAAGCCGTTTAATGACCTATAAAAATAGACGATTTCTATCTATTTAACGACGCCAAGCGACTAAAAGTCACAAATGGAGTAGTAAATCTTATGCCAAATCCTGGAATTGGCCCCTGAGCGGTTTAAGCTACAGGGTAAAAGAAACTGCGTATGCTCGCATAGGCTTTGGTTGCTTAACCGCAGCACATATCGAACATACGCAGCGTGGAATAGTATTTTTAAGGAGGTAATATCATCTGATGGCAGATGCCCTCCTGCTATCCAATGCTTTATCCTTTAAGCTCTGGTTTAAGGTGCTTGGACAAAAAGCCAATCATCGCCTTGTAGACTTCAAAGCGGTTTTCTTCATTGTGGAAACCGTGGCCTTCGTCGTATTTAACCATATAGGGTACTTCGATGCCTCGAGAACGCAGTTTTTCGACGATCTGATCGGACTCATCAATATTGACACGAGGATCGTTGGCCCCTTGGATGACAAATAGTGGTGC
>JBCBDH010000553.1:0-4681 GCA_038529855.1 Bacteroidota bacterium
TATTCGCTTTGATGAGATGAGTAAGGTGCAAAATACCAATGACTTACCCAAGGCTTCTTTAAAACTCGATCGAATTGTTCTTTTAGCAAATGAAGATCTGGGTCTGCTGTTGGGTACACAAAGCCTAAGCGACTCAAGATTTACCACAGGCAATCAAAGCGATTTGATTCACAGCAGTAATTACCTCAATAATGTTGCGGCTATTGATGATAAAACCATTACTGCAATAGAGCTGATACAGGACTACAAAGCCTGTCAGAATTATCATGGCAATGTATTGACCAATACCAATTATACGAAGAGAGAATTTTCTTTGGTACATGGTAATAATCATACATTTACAGCTAAGTACCATGAGTTTACAGGTTTGGGAAGCAGTCAATTCAATAGTGGGAAATTGCGATTGCGGGAGATTGAAACCTATGGATTAAAAGCCAGACGCGAATTGCCAAGCTACAAATTTTCCTACAGCTTGATCAATCCCAATTACGACCTCAATGCTAAAGACTATTGGGGCTATTACAAAAGCGATTATAATGCCAGCAGTCAGCAAAGTCCTTACACCAGTTTGACTTCAGCGACAGGCGTGGAAGCCTGGTCGATGATCCGTATTGAAACGCCACTAGGTGGTTTTATTGACATAGAATACGAATCAGATGAGTATACTGGGGTAAATTATTCAAGTATTCCCGCCAGAATTTTTAGGGGGACCTTCCAACAAGTGGGCAGTCAATATGGAAAGGGGAATATGACCATTGAGGACGATCAATTTTTTGATTACCTCAATAATTACCAAACTTATAATGTCAAAAATATTGCATTTGGCTGTCCAGATAGATGTATTTTTGCTCAACAGTTTTACAGTACCCCTGCAAGTTCACTGGCTACCTTTATTCGCAACAGCAGGGAAATAAGAAGAAGTCATGCCTTTCCTGGCGATCAAATTGCTGATATTACGGTATCCACTAATCCATCCAACCAAATCCTAAATTTACATCTAAAAGATGCCTGTGGTTATGACGGCACCGTACAGGGAAATGCCAATTCCCCAATTTACAGCAAAGCCACAGCCTCCGTTAGTGTATCTAAAGTCTATGGTGGCGGCCTTCGCGTCAAATCCCTGGCTACGCGAATGCTGAATACTGAAAACAGATATAGAACTTACAAAACAGAGTACGAATACCATTCTGGCATTGCTTCTGCTGAACCCGAACGATTTACCCCTGCAAATTTCCGTGGACAATCAAAAAACAGCTTACTGTATAATCGACATGAGTTTGCACCCAATGTGGGCTACTCCAAAGTGACGACCAAAGGCATAGGGGCAGATGAGGAGTACACGGATATTTACACCGTACATGATTTTATCAATTACGACGATAGTCGATACACAGGAGGCTCCGTCAAAAGCTATGGAAAACAGGTGGATGAGCTGGAAAGTAATTACAGCGAAGCCCTCAGACTATTTAGACAAACGGGAACCATTCCTTCCAATTTCCATCCCAACTTTGAAGTCTTCCGCATCAACCAAACCAGAAATATTTCCGCTTTTGATCAAAGTACGGCAGGCATAGGAAAACTAAAAAAGAAACAGGTTTTCGACAGTGATGGGAATATTCTCAATGAAGAAATTAACGACTTCAAGGCGATCACTTATACGGGGGAAGTATTTCACCAGAGAAGCCACGCCCTCATCCCTATTACCTACGATGAAGATTTCTACAGTGTCAATGAATTTCTCAATGGCCTAAATGATCCCAATTTTAACATCGACCCCTTTGATCCATTTACCAGTCCACATGTCACCAATTATATCACTGTTCTCAACACCAATGCCTTTTACAATAAACGCTTGGTCAATGAGATAATTGAAAAGAAGACGCTTAAGACCAACGAAACGGATTACACAACAGAATTTTTGGAATTTGATCCCCTCACAGGGCTCCCTACCAAGACGCGCAGCATTGATGCCAGTACAGGAGAAAGCCTAGAAAAAGAAACGGTCTATGCCCACGAACTTTATCCAGAGATGGGCCCCGCTGCCACTGATCCCAACAATAAAAATCTCTTACATGTCGTCGCCCAACAAAAGGTCATCAAAGAAGGCGAATTGATCGAAGGAAGCAATACAACTTTTCGAAGTACTTACCCCGTCAGACACTACAACAATGGAGAATACCTCACGGAAACCCTCAATCGCGAGTGGAATCCCCATAAGGTTTTTCTGTACAATGGACAGAGTGATGTCAGTCAGTGGCGAGAGGAAATGGAGTATTCGCTTTTTGATAAAAAAGGCCATGTACTGGAAACCAAAAGTTTGGGCGATCGCTATAATACAGCGATCTATGGCTACGATGAACAATACATTATAGCAGAGGTAACTGATGCTCAATATACAGAGTCTGCCTTCTCAGGAGCAGAAGACCCAATTGATGATACGCGTTTTGGAGGAGAGGTTAGCAGGGATGCGGGAACGGTGCTCAATAGTGATCCTCAATATGCTCATACGGGCATACGCTCCGTATTTGCTGCCCAAAACCAAGTGGCTTTTGAATACCGCGTCAAAATAGGCGATTTGGATGCCAGTCGAAAATACCTATCCAAAGTTTGGGTTCGAGACAATGGCTTAAACGATATGCAATTGCACTATCTTTTTAATGGCACTTTTCCAGCCACGACCATTCCAACGACCATCAGTGGACAGGTGGTCAAGGCCAATTTGGACGCGACAGCTAAAGCAGGGAATTGGTTATTGCTCAGTTTGGTCATAGACATTCCTGATGATCTACCCGCGGATTTTGAATTGGTGGTACAGGCGATGAATAGCGGAGCGGCAAGTGGCTATTTTGATGACTTCCGTTTTCACCCCATCAATTCGACAATGGTCAGCTATGTATATCAGCCCTGGAGCTTTTTGCCAGAGTATGTTTTGGATGCAGAAAACTTTTATGACCGCACGGAATTTAATGCCATCGGCCAACGCTTTCGCTCCTATCGCGAAACGCTAGAAGGAGAGAAATTGCTAACGGAGCAAAACTTTCACTATGCACGTGATTACCAGAGCGGAGGCGATCAGAATTAGGCGTGTTACTACCGCTTAAAGAACGCTCATTTTTCTTTTTCATCTTAAAATAAACTAATCATGTCTTTTAGAATGATCACTATAGGGCTATGCCTTTTGCTCAGCAGTTTTGGACTCGCTGCGCAAATCGCTGCCCCCCAATCAGTCGTCGTAAAAATGGAAATGCCCAAAGGAGCAGCGGCCGATCAAATTCAATTCGTCTCCGCTCAAGCAGGGCTTCCCCCTACCCCATCAGGAGATCAGGAAATCACCGTTTTAATTGAATTAGCTGAAGATCAAACACTTCAGGAACTCCGCGTCCAGATCGACAATCCCAGTAATCAAGAAGTACTTCTGGACCAAAGCATCGATCTCATCACACGACAGGGTTTAGCGGCAGAGTACCAATTAGAACGCGATGGAAAAATCATCCAAGTACACCTTGGTCTATTTCCCCTGCCTGCTACTTTTCGATGTCAAGTTTGGCTGGTAGATGTGGACGGACAAAGTTCACCAGCCAGCACTTATCAAGGTCACAAACAATAATTCTTTTCAACAAAAAAATGATTCTTCGATGAATACTAAAATAATGGGCCAGCTTCGAGCAATTGGCCTAGTCTTAATCGTCTTATTCCTCAGTCTTGGGCAAAGCTATGCGCAAAGCACGCGGAATATCCAATGGGCCAGTACGAATGGGCTGACCACTCTGGCCGTCGACCAATTTTGCCCAGCGATGGAGGGTTATTGGGAGTACACCCCCTTTAATCTAATGATCGTTGGTATCACTGACCTCAGCGCACCAACTGAGTTTGAGGACATGAACTATGCCGTTTATCCATTGCATATAGGATCAGATATTAATCTGTACTTCTACAAAAAAGGGGTCTATCAAAGTCTGACCGTTGTCAATGCAGCCGCTCAAGGGCCTGATCGCATTCGGATGGAGCGGAAGGCTTCTGTACTCAAATTCTATTATAATGATGCACTTTTTGAGACCGTTGAATTAGATGCCAATACCATTTATCGGCCTTTTGTAGAAAACTTCTCCTCAGGGACACTTTCGGGCATGGCCGCTGTAGCGACTACTAATTTGGTTGATCCTTGTAGTCAATATAATGAAGACAGCGATACCGCCATCCCCCCTTCAGAAGATAATGAACCCCATAATTATGTACACAGCAAGGTCTTTAATGAGCATGGCGACATTGTGGGCGAGACACGCGTGTATTTAGACAAAATGGGCGCTGCTGTACAAACACAAACCAAGGACTATTCAACCAACGAGATCATTGGAAAGCAATTGGTCTATGATGCACAGGGACGCAATGCCCTCATCTCTTTATCCGCCCCAACTGATGTAGATCACATCAAGTATCGACCTAAATTTCTGAGAAGTCAGGATAGTAATGCGGCCTATAACTACAGCGATTTTGATGCACCTGGAAAAGAGGATAATCCATCAAAAATCAAAAACTTTGTAGGGACTATTGGTCGTCATTATAATGTCAATGGGGAGTATATGGTCCCCACGACGGAGTATCCTTTTAGCCAGATTGAATACCAATAGTCCCTACAAAGTTTTTGATTTTTGATGGATTATCCACTTTTACAGTTGAATCA
>JBCBDH010000554.1:0-4671 GCA_038529855.1 Bacteroidota bacterium
TCGAATTGGCGTCATCACCAATGATAAAAAGCCAATTCGAATGACCTGTTCCATTTCCTTTTTGGTCATGGTTCTGCCAGAAGTACGGCCTAATTGATAGGCTTGAAAATCAGTTAGTTTGATTTCTACTGTTTGCCAGTCTTCAGATTTGCTGTAGAGTACCTTTTTATAATAAGGGGCAAACCACTGCCGATCCGTTTCGAGCGTCAAGCCAATGTTTTGTCCACTGGCTTTGTAGCGAATCCGCACGGTACTAAAGCTCGATAGGTCCCAACGAGTGTAGGGGCTTTTGATGGAGCTAAAGCCACCATTGTTTTCCAAAGAAATAGAGCCACTCCAATACAAGCTCTCCTTTCGCATTTCCTTTACGCCTTTAGACTGACCACCCATCACGCCATCATTAAGGATTTCCCAATCCTGTCCGCCTGTCTTAGCGCCAAAATTGATGGAAACACTTGGATGAAAAATTAGTGGAAAAAAGAGAAGGAATGCACATACTATTTTTAACATGATCTGATATTTATAATGCCTTATTGATAATGTAAAGAGCTAACTAATTATTGCTGGTGATTGTTTTCGATTGGCAGTTCGCAAAAGACAGCCGTTTATCTTATCTACGAATTAAGTACGGTCTTGGATCAACTATATCTTAATCCTATGAACAAATCCAGCAAATTAGGGTTGCTCCATGTAGTCGGGATTAACGGTTTCTTAACCGCTGAAAAAAAAATCATTTTTTTTTGAGTCCCAGACAACCCTTTAACCTGTTCTTGCATATTAAGAGTAAATGTAGATTGATTTTGGACAAGCAAAGCGAAGATAAAAGACTCATCCGACAGGCGCTTCAAGGAAAACAGGCGGCCTATCGAAATTTGTACAATTTGTACAAGCATAGTCTCTTCCTGGTTTGTCTACGTTATGCAAAGGATCGGGCAACGGCCCAAGATTATCTGCAAGAAGCGTTCATCAACATTTTTAAGAAGTTGCACCATTTCGATTCGGAAAAGGGAGCATTTGAACCTTGGGCAAAGCGAGTGACGATTAATATATGTCTCATGCACATTCGAAAGCATTCGCTCTATGCAGTTAATCTTTCAGCTGCCGAAGAAATTCACGCCCATACGGCAGATGCTTTGTCGAATTTGTCCCTACAAGAAATGCTAGAGATGATTCGGCAGTTGCCACAAGGTTATAAAACCATCTTTAATATGTATGTAATTGATGGTTTTTCTCATAAAGAGATAGCGGCTACCTTGGAGATTTCCGTCAATACATCGAAGACGCAACTTAGAAAAGCCCGACATTTATTGCAAAAGAAATTTATAGCGAATCAGCACGTTTATCGGAGCATACATGGATAAGTTTGACGACATATGGAAGAATAGCTTCAACGATGAGAGTTTTCCCATCGCTGACTGGAACACCCCTGATGAAGAGGTGTGGGAGGGGATTGCTCCAAATGTACCACAGCAAAATAACCGCAAATATTGGTTCTTGTGGTCTTTGGTACTGATTTCACTACTGATAATGGCCTATTTGTTATTAGGCGCTGAAAGCGGTGATGCCGTAGAGAGCAATCATTTTTCCAGCAATCAGTTATCAACCCCCTCACTGGTTGCTCAGCATCTAGTTCCAGAAGTATCTGGAAGAACTATCCGTATGGCTTCCAAAGAGGAGGATGTTAACATGGCGGCCTTCTCAAATATAGATGTCGTCGAAAGCCCTTCAAAAGAAATAGAACTTGAGCAACGCAATAGTGACCCAATAGCCAACGAGGTCACCAGAAAACAAACACTCGAATCAGTATTTATAGCATCTCCTAAAAAATCAGTCCCCAAAGACGTTAATCTACCTTTAGCACCTTCAGTAGAAGGTAAAGCTATCGAAGCCAAGAGTAATTTGCAATTTGAAAATGACAAGCAGGCAGGATATAGCACAGGTATAGGTGGTGCTTCTATTATAAACGGTACGCCTGTAATTCCCACTTTACAACTGGTCGTATCTTCTTCCGATAAGGTAGAAATAGGCTCGCATCCCTTTCCTGTGCCTGCCAGTCATCTTGATAAAGGAAAGCAGGATCAAAAACGCTGGTCTTTATCCCTGCTTGCTGGAGCAAGTCTATGGCAACATCAAATCAGTAATCAATATACAAATGATTTGTCACCTTTTGATTTTAAATATAGTGATAATTGGGGATGGATGAATGGTGTGCAACTAAACTGGTCCGTTCACCCCATGTTTGAAGCACAAGTGGGTTTACAATATGAAAGGGTTGTCGGTACTTCAGGACACAATTCATCGCTTGTATATGATGTAACACAGGAGGACCAAGCTGGAAACGATTATTCGCAATCTCTGGCTACCCCTTATGGATTGTCAGAAGCTAGTTTTCGTTTTAGTCGCAATCAGGCACTTAATAATGATGAAGTCAATTTATTGGTAGATATTAATTCTGAGCACGAAATTAATAATTGGAGTGTACCCATTGGACTTGCGATTTATCCGTTAGCGGGAAATGCAAATGGAAAATGGAAGCCTCAGTTGAATCTGGGCTTTGGAGTCAATTATTTGTCTAGTATCTCCAATCGGATACAACATATAGCAACCAATCACGAAGCCATAGATTTCGACGATAAGGTATCGTCAAAGTATGCAGACTCGTCCATACAACAGTGGCATTACGACCTCAGAATGGGCTTGGGTTTACAATATGAATTAAATTCAGGATGGCAGCTCTCTGCCAATGGCCAATGGCTAAAGGGTTTAAATCCTATATTTCAACAAGATAAATACGAAACAAGAATTAATCGCTTCCAGCTTTCTTTAGGGATTAATAAGCGATTATAAAAAATATAAATAACTGAAAATCAATAAACTGTATATTCGGTAGTCTAAAGTTTATTTCTTTTTACCATTATTATAAGTATTCATTTTTGTAGCTAAACAAGGTTTAATGTACCCTGGTTTGCCCTAGAAATTGATGCTTTTTTCTGACAAACGGTTTTGACACCGTCTTGTCCTAGGAAGATATTGTTCAACATTAAATAATAGTATTATGTCTAGATTTCTTTACCTCAGCTTGCTGATGTTCTTTTGCAACTTTGCCGTTGCTCAAACAGTAGTCGATATTATCGTTAACAGTGCAGATCACAACATTTTGGAAGATGCTGTAATCGCCGCTGGTTTGGATGATGATTTAAGTGCTGCTGGTGATTTTACTGTATTTGCACCAACTGATGATGCTTTTAATGCCCTTCCTACGGGAACTGTTTCCACTTTATTGCAAGATCCTACTGGTGATTTGGCGAAGATTCTGCTTTATCACGTCTTGAATATAGAGGTTATGGCTGATGACCTGAGTGACGGACAGATTGCCAGAACACTTTTGGGACAGAGTACAGAGGTAGCTATTGACGGCGATGATGTATTTATTAATAGTGCTAAGGTAACCATCACAGATATTCCAGCTTCTAATGGCGTTGTACATGTACTTGACGCCGTATTAATGCCACCAGCTTCTAATGTAGTAGATGTAGTTGCCAACAGCCCTGATCACAATATATTGGAGACAGCCGTTATTGAAGCTGAATTGGATGAAGCTTTGGCTGGTGATGGCCCATTCACTGTATTTGCGCCAACTGACGCTGCTTTTGATCTATTGCCTGACGGAACACTTGATGCTTTGCTCGATGATCCAACAGGAGATTTAGCTAAGATATTATTGTACCATGTAGTGGGTACAGATATTGCTTCTGGAGATTTGACTAATGGACAAACGGCCACTACGCTATTGGGACAAGATATTGAGGTAGAAATCAATATGGATGGTGTATTCATCAATGATGCAAAAGTAAGCGTAACGGACATCAACACTTTTAATGGTGTAGTACACGTACTTGATGCCGTTATTTTGCCACCAAATGATAATGTAGCAGAGGTGATTGTCAATAGCCCAAATCACAATACTTTAGAAACAGCTGTTATTGATGCGGAATTGGACGAAGCTTTGGCTGGTGATGGTCCATTCACTATTTTCGCACCAACTGATGATGCCTTTGATCTATTGCCTGATGGTGCGCTTGATGCCCTACTCGATGATCCAACAGGAGACTTGGCAAGAATCCTACTCTACCATGTAGTGGGCGCAGACATTGCCTCTGGAGATTTGACTAATGGACAGACTGCCACTACGCTATTGGGACAAGACATTGAAGTAGAAATCAACATGGATGGTGTATTCATCAATGATGCCAAGGTAAGCGTAACAGATATTAATACTTTCAATGGTGTGGTACACGTACTTGACGCCGTTATTATGCCACCAGCTAATAATGTTGCAGAAGTAGTGATCAATAGCCCAAATCACAATATATTAGAAACAGCAGTAGGCGAAGCCAAATTGGTGGAGACACTTGAAGGTGACGGACCATACACAGTCTTTGCACCAACTGATGCTGCTTTTGACCTATTGCCTGACGGTACGCTTGATGACCTACTAGAAGAACCAGAAGGCCAACTAGCCCAAATCCTACTCTACCACGTCTTAGACACAGAAGTACTTTCAACTGATTTGAGCGATGGGCAGATCGCTACTACGGTACAGGGACAGGAAATCGAAGTAAGCATCATTGATGAATACACCATCGTTATTGATGCTTACTTCGATTTCCT
>JBCBDH010000555.1:0-4669 GCA_038529855.1 Bacteroidota bacterium
AACCCCTTACTTCCAGTGATGTGGCTGAGGTGATTCACTTTATGGCTAGCCGCCCTGCCCATGTCAATATTCAGGACATTTTGATGATGGGCACCCAACAGGCAAGCAGCAATTTCATCAATCGAAGCGGTCGTTAGATTTTGATAAAGGCTTCCGCGAAGACTTGGTCGAGCATGATAATCTTTACAAAGTACTGACCAGCGGCCAATGAGCTGAGGTCAAGGCGCTCTGCAATAAATTTACCCGCTAGTCCTTTTTGTACAATCAAGCTCCGCCCTTGAATATCAAGTATTTCTATATCGACCAATTGAGAAGGATCGAGGTTGGTAAAACTGACTAGAATGGCATCTGGAGTGGGATTAGGACTCACCTTGATGTACTGATAGGTATTTCTACGTGGAGGAATGTCCACCAGATTATCTGCATCCAATCCGATAGAATCCAAGGCAAAAGTCATTAAAGCTCGACCATGCGTCGCTGCAACCAGCTCATTGCGATCTGGATTATAGCCCAGATCAAAAACTGGAACAATGGGCATATTCCCTCCCAGGCGATACCAGGCTTCTCCCCTATTCAAAGTGGCGTAAACTCCAGCATCTGTAGCCGCAAAAAGGACACTGTCCTGATTCATTGGCAGGATATAAACATCATTGACGGCTATCTCTGGTAAATCGCCTGAAATGTCCACCCAAGTCGCCCCATAGTCCATAGAGCGATGTAAATGAGGAATGTATTCATTATCGCGATAACCAGAATGACTCACATAGACATGGCCTTCTTCTACGGGAGAAGCCTTTACACTGGTAATGTAGCGCTGTGGCAGTCCAGCAGAGATGTCCTCCCAATCCAATGCCCCATTTTGGCTGATCCACAAACGACCATCTGAAGTACCTGCATATAACAAATTG
The DNA here is from genome assembly GCA_038529855.1 of Bacteroidota bacterium. Lineage (GTDB taxonomy): Bacteria > Bacteroidota > Bacteroidia > Chitinophagales > Saprospiraceae > JBCBDH01. Next base: position 909 of record JBCBDH010000555.1, read on the forward strand.
GCCCTAGCGGTCGATTCGTCCATAGCCGAAATCGTACGAAACTGACTACTGGTGCCAGCGGTAAGATCAGGGCTGGTAATGAACCAATCAGGCGCACCAGGACGATTGCTTTTGTAAACGCGATAAGTACCCGTGTACAAAACATCTGGATCGTGATAGCTCATTAGAAAAGGCGCATCCCAATTGGTGCGGTCACCATTGTAAATGCCTTGATTGGCTGTTTGCCAATTTTCCCCGCCATCAAAGCTTAAAAAGAAATTGCCACGTTGTAACTCTACATAGATGATCTGTTCATCATAGGGATGAAAAAGCGTTTGAAAGCCATCTCCACCAAAAAACATTTTCCAATCATTCAATTGCTCCACACGCCCTCCCAGCGTTCCATTATCCTGTGCACCGCCATAGTACCAATCTGGCCGATTGGGATTATAAGCCGTTCGATAAAATTGGGTGGAGGGAATATTGTCGATGTCCTGCCAGGTCTCGCCATCATCCACTGATTTGTATAGTCCACCGTCTGTTGCCAGATAGATATGACCACTTTCGTTAATCTGCAAATCGTGTATATCAACGTGTACGGGATTGGCTTCCCAGGAAAAAGGAGTAGCCCGAAACCAAGTGGCCCCACAATTCTGACTCCGCCACAGATGTACCCCAGGCAAAAATAAGTCATCATCATCCTGGGGATGTATCCGCATTTGCCCAAAATACCATCCAAAACCACCCAAGGCCAATGCACTCAAACCATTCTGGTCTTCATCCGTAGGCACCCGTCCCCATTTCACCCCTGCATTATCCGTGCGATAAATCCCTTTGTGATTCCAACTTCCATCGTAGTGGATATAAAGGGCATAAAGGATATTGGGATCTTGACGAGACATTTCCAGACCAAGACGACTATAATTATTTCCTTCAGGCAAACCACCTGATAAAGTGGTCCAAGTCTCTCCACCATCCTCTGTTTTATAGATTTTAGCTCCTGGCCCAGATAGGATGGATTCTCGATTATTGCGAATGCGATCCCAGCCTGCAGCATAAAGGACATTGGGATCTTCTGGGTTGAGCAAAAAATCAATCACTCCCGCTTGGTCGCTAATAAAGAGCACTCTTTCCCAATCCTTACCTCCATTGGTACTTTTATACAATCCGCGATTGGGCCCTCTTTCAAATGGCAGTCCCATACTAGATACATAAAGGATGTCGCTGTTGTTGGGGTCAACAATAACCTTAGAAATGATCCTACATTCTTCTAAGCCCAAATGCTCCCAAGTTTCGCCAGCATCGTCGCTTTTAAACAGACCATTACCAATAAAAGGCGTACCTGAAATGTTAGGATCACCCGTCCCCACATATAGCGTATTGGGTTTTTGGGGATCGATAGCGATATCGCCAATAGCTAAAAAGGGCTGATCATCAAAAATTGCTTTCCAGCTTTTTCCCCCATTGATGGTTTTGAAAACGCCAGAAGAAGCAAAACCTGCATAAATGATATTTTCTTTGAAAGGATGAAAAGCCAAGGTATTGGCTCGTCCACCAATATTGCCTGGACCCTGGGTCGTCCAAGTGCGATCAAAGCCATCAGGAGCACCACTACGGGCCTGAACGCGACTATTGATTCCCTCAATTACTCGCGTGTATTTCACTATGTCAAATCGCTCGTCAGGAAAGGATCGCTGGAGGAAGAATTCATCAGAAGGCGCATGCTTACGGTCATCGTGCTCGCCAGAGGTAACTGGCTCATCCTGATCAATGAACTGACCAATGGAGTAAGCAGCAAAAGCAACAAATAAACCTAAGAAGAGGAGTCGAAACAATCTCATATGCAAGCGCTTGTTCTTCCCTATGAAGATACAAAAAAACACTTGATAACTGAGCCTTATTTCTTTTACTGACAAGTGTTTGACGAATTGCTCAAAATTGGCTAAGGAAAGTACAGTATTTTCGCCTGAAAGCGTTGTTGGCCCAAGCGAAGCTCAAACAAATAGCCTCCTGGTGCTAGCCCAAGTTCAGACCCATTAATCTGTAAAAGATGTTCCCCCTTTAAAGCACTTTCCCTTTGGCGCTGCCGTGCTCTTCCCTGGTAGTCGTATAAAACCCATTCCAACTCTTGATCTTTGGCTAGGTGGACAAGCATTTGCAACTGATCCTGGAAAGGATTGGCACTGAAGATTTGCAATGGACTTGTAGCGGCAGCTGGGCTGGCTGGTGCTTCGCGATAGTCTAATTGGAGCGTTAGCAGTTCTTCTCCTTCTGTATAAATTTCTGCGGAGATGGCATCAGATAATTGGAGCGCATCGCTGAGTTGGAGTGCAGATTGAGCGGTCACTTCCAGCAGCAATACAGCTTGATTGGGAACATTTTGAAAACCTGCTGGATGGCTGTAGCTAATTAGCACTTGATCCTCTTTTATATGAATATGCCCTTGATCAAATCCCGTCAATTCAGGGCTATGGACCGTATGGATTTGCAGTAGCGATTGATCGTATTGTAGTGCATATTGAAAACCCCAGAGTAAGGCTTGCTGATCAAGGGATAAGGCGATGGTGGTCCTTTCTCCTTGCAGTAAAGAGATATTGGACATTTGCAGCTTGGCTATTTTCCTCTGTTTGGCCGTAGGTCCTTGGGACAAACTATCGGCCCTAGCACTTAGGTTAACATCACCGATTTTGATTCCAATAAAATCTTGTTGGCTTAAATCCGTAGCCAATGGGCCACAGTGAATAGAGGAGGGAAAACTGGAAGCAAAGGGATTTTGAGGATCGGCAAAAGTATAATCTGCAGGAACAAAGCGCCAGCTTTCATTTTCTGTAAAAATGGTATCAATCAGCAAAATTAATTTGCGCAGCAGCACTACATCAAAAGTACTTACACTACCAGATTGGTTGATGTCTGCCGCAATGATTTTGTAAGGAGAATCCAATAGGCTACTTTGCAAAATATGCCGCTGCATCTGCAAAACATCAAAGGTCGACACCCCATTTTGATCATGGATGTCTTTGCGGGGGCGGATTAGACAACTATCCGTCCGTGCCAAGTCTTCCAATACATAAGTGCCATCCAATTCATTTTGAATCAGCTGAGTATCCACCCCATTGCGGTACAACAAATCAACTCGCCCTACTGGCTCACCATCCGCTCGCCGTATCTCCCCACTAATCCGCACTGCATTACAGGACAATTCACTTTCCAAACAATCCAGCGGATAGCTCAAAATAGATCGCCCAAAAGTCCCTGCTATCAACTCATTTTTTACCTCGTTCCAATCAATATCGTAAACCTGCACAAAGGGCAAACCCTGACCCAATCTGCTCCAATCCTGCCCCCCATCAATCGAAGCATAGACCCCACCATCTGTTGCGACAAACAACCATTGATCTCCCTTGCCTGGTAAGACCAGCAGATTATTAATGGCCAGTGAAGGCAAATTACCACTAATGGCCTCCCATTGCTCGCCGCGATCTGTAGAACGATACAGCAAGGGGCTATTGTCATTATCTCGATAACCTGAGAAAGCCACATAAATATGATCAAGACTATCTGGCGAGGCGATGACAGAAGTCACATAGCGATTGGGTAAATCTGCATCTATTTGCGCCCAATCATCACCCTGATTATTGCTGCGCCAAACATTGCCATCTGAGGTCCCCACCAATAAAAAATTGCTGTCCAAAGGCGATTCGTGCAAGGTGCTGATGGTGTGATAACGCTTGGGAGTCGTTCCATCTTCATTGGTCCAGAATCAGCGCTGATTTGACCAATGA
>JBCBDH010000556.1:0-4661 GCA_038529855.1 Bacteroidota bacterium
CTTTCATTCTTGATCTATCTAGCGAGATTCCAAGCTCTGGCGGTATCTTCATCAAAGGCATTTTCATTGTCGGCAGCCTCAGGACCATTAGAGAAAACAAAGGTCACTTCTCCAGGAATCAAAGTAACTGGATCGGTTGAATAAATACCACCTCCCAAAGAGTTGAGCTGTACCTCCGCATCTGTGAATTGTGGCCATTGGAAACTGCCTTTGATGAAGATACCGCCAGAGCTTGGAATCTCGCTAGATAGATCAAGAATGAAAGTCACATCAACGGCTTCGGGCAAAGCCTCACAATTAACTTCGCAGGTATTGAAGCAGAAAGGATCCAACATCACCTCTCCTCCTTCAACGGTAAATTCGCGGTTACCACCATTGTCCATACCACAGTCCAAAGAAACCAATCCAGTCTCGTCAAAACCCCAATCATTGCCATAGAGGTACTTAAACTGATAGGTTCCGTCAACTACAGAATCCACACCTATATAGATACCATCACCATCAGGGTCGGTCAAAGCATTGCCAGGTTCGCCTGGTGTCCAACCTTGAAAGCTACCTGCTGCATAAACAGAGTCAAGTGCTCCAAATTGGGTAACCATATTGCTCATATCAACCTGGAAAGTAACCTGCCATTTTTCTGGCGCAACGGTAAATTCACAAGCACCACATTTGCCATAGCAATAAACAGGAAGGGTTGTATTGGCCTTTACAGAGGCACGACGATTGCCGAAGCCACCCAATACAGTACATTCATTATCAGGATCATCCAGCGTTTCAAAATCGGTACCATTCTTTACAAATTTGTACTCGATATCGCCTTCATCTAGGGTAAATGTACCTGAGTAAACACCATCGCCATCGGGGTCGGTTAATTCATCTGCGTCTCCCATCCAACCTTGGAAATCACCGGCTACATACACCTTGCCAGTTGTTGCATCGAACTCACCAGAAATGATCTCATCATTCATATCTACTGTAAAAGTAACACCAGCATTGGTGCAGGCATCAGCAGACTTAAAACAGACCAAAGGTACGAGGTCAGTCCCGTCACCATCATCCGAAACGGTATACATTCTATTGTCGGGTTCGTCTGCTCCCCAATCATTGTCATTGACGTATTTGTATTGGATTTCTGTTCCATCTGCTATAGGAACGGTTACGGTGTAAATACCATCAAATTCAGGGTCTTCCATCATCGTTCCAGCGGGGTCCCAACCTTGGAAATCGCCAGCTACGTGAACACCATTTTCACTAATGCCATTGTCCAGTGCTTCCTGGTTCATATCGACCTGGAAGGTGACCATAATCTGTGCATTTAGGCCAAAGAAAATACATAGCGAAAAAACGGTTAAAGCGTAAAGTTTTTTCATACTTCAATCAAATTTAGGTTTAAATATTCCACATTGTTTGACTCTAAATTAATAGCAAAATTTAATATTTCCTAAAAAAAAACCTCCTTGTTGTTAGCTATACACTATTCGGAAGAGCTGCCATATAAGGTCTTGAAATCTTTAAAATTGGAAGATTTTTTTTTATTAAATTCACAAAAGAGGCTTGAGAAACGTTATGAATTTAATACTTTTGTATTGGCTATAAACAAACTTTCCTTTTGGAAGGCAGTAAACTTGAGTTGGAAAAGGTCCTAGAATATACCTTGTTTGAATTTGATATTTGTCTTCCTACCGTCTGGCATAAGCCAGCATAATCCATGTCTAAACTCCTCGCAAAATTTTGTCTGAGCTAATCCTTGGTGAAGATGACAACATAGCTGTTTTCAATCTTGTATTGATGCTATGGTTCCTTACAGTCTAAAAGATGATTTTTTTGCAATGAATGCTCATTAACTCAAAATAAAACTTCATTTATGATCAGAAAGTTTACGATGCTCATGCTTTCGGTTGGTTTGCTTACACTGCTCGGTCTTGAGGCCTATGCGCAAGGGACAGTGAACGGACGGATAGTAGATGAAAGCGGCGAACCCCTAATTGGGGCGACCGTGCTCCATCTGGGAACAACCAAAGGAGTCGCTACTGATTTTGATGGTAATTATTCCCTAACGGACTTACCTGACGGCGAAGTTCGCCTGCAGTATTCTTATACTGGCTATGCTGTACAAGACCAAGTGCTTAATATTCGCAGCGGGCAGATCGTCACGCTGAATATCACCCTGGCGGAAGATGCTGCAGTTCTCGACGAAGTGGTCGTCATTGGTTATGGTTCTCAGCGCAAGCGCAAATTGATTGGGACGGTAGCCAAAATTGAAAACGAGGAGTTGAAGGATGTTGTAGGGGGAACTTTTGACAATGCCCTACAGGGAAGGGCTGCTGGTGTACAGGTGACCAGTTCTAGTGGTCTTGCCGCAGCTCCTGCCTTTATTCGAATTCGCGGGGTTTCCTCCATCAGTGCAGGGGGCGATCCGCTTTATGTCGTTGATGGTATTCCCATTACCCAGGATATCTTCTTGAGTGGAGGCAATCGATTTGATCAAAACAATAACCCACTTTCTTCGATCAATCCCAACGATATTGAGTCGATAGAAATTCTGAAGGATGCCTCTGCTGCTGCCATCTACGGTTCGCGTGGAGCCAATGGGGTTATCCTCATTACCACCAAGCGGGGTAGAGCGGGAAAACCAACCTTGACATTTGGTACACGTATTGGTTTTTCCAATCCCTCCAATATGCTGGAATTTCTAAATGCGGATGAATTTCTATCTGTCCGTCAAGAAGCCTGGGAAAATGATGGCAATACAGGACGTGCGCCGCTGGTGCCTGTGTTGGAAGAAAATGGCTATACCTATGAGGAGATCGAAGATATTGACACGGATTGGATGGAAACGGTTTTGCATACTGGGATTAAGCAGGAATACAATCTGGGCATGCGCCAAGGATCGGAGAAATTTGCCTCCTATGTCGGTTTGTCATGGAGTGATGCGGAGACTTTTCTTGTTGGCAACCGCTTCCAAAGAGCAAGTGCTCGCGCGAATTTTGACTATCGCTTTTCAAAGAAGGGATCAATTAGTTTATCCACCTCTATAGCTCGTGGTTTGAACGATCGGGTTCGCCAGCAATTCCAGGGAGGTTTTGGTACGGCCCAAAGCCAGATGTTACCCATTTATCCGATGTTTGATCGCGATGGCAATTACTTTCTTCCAGGGATCAATCCCGTCGCTCAACGCGAACTAACTGATATCAAGACCCGAGAATGGCGAAGTATCAACAACATTGCTTTCAACTATCGCCCGGTCGAAGGATTGGCCCTGAGCCTAGTGGGTAATTACGATTTCATGGATTTGGGAGACTTCTACTACGTTAGCCAAGAATGGCAGGAAGCTTTTAATAATCCTCTACCACTTGCTATTGCTTCAGAAGACAATTCGCTTACCCACAACTGGTCAACCTTTGGTACGGCCCAATACGATTTCTTGCGCGATAATGACAAGCACAATGTGACGGTGCTCCTTGGTTTGGAATACCAGAGTAGCCAGACGGATGGTCGCTTTCAGGAGTGGCAGGATGTGGGGGGACAAATCTATACTGATCCCACACGCGGAGAAAACTTTTTGATCATCAACGATACAGAATTTGAGCGAGATCGTTGGAAATTCGCCAGTGTATTTGGTCGAATTAACTATGAGTTCAAAGGTAAATATTTAGTTCAGGGAACTTTCCGCCGCGATGGTTCTTCTAAGTTTGGTCGCAATAAACGCTTTGGTAATTTCCCTTCAGTCGGTGTAGGTTACATCCTTTCTGAGGAGCCTTTTCTCAAGGGTAGCAAAATCAACTTCCTAAAATTGAAGGCCAGCTGGGGGATTACTGGTAATGCTGATATTGATTGGAGAGAGCAATTTGCCACGCGCTTTTTCAAAGAATCTGGCTTTGTCAGTATTGCTGACTATTACAATACCGAACCTGTTAGAATTGAAGTCAAACCAGAAAATCCCGATTTGCAATGGGAGGTGACCAATACTTATGATACAGGTATCGAATTTGGTCTTTTAGACGATCGAATCAGTGGTGAATTTTCTTACTATTACAAGCGGACCACAGATGCCCTGATCTTGAATTCTATCCAGGCTTCCATTGGTATTGGCCAACTTCGTCTTTGGGAAAATATCGGAGAAATTGAAAATAAGGGGATAGAATTTGGTCTGACGACGCGTAACCTCGTTGGTCGTTTTAAGTGGCGGACAGATTTTAATATTTCCAGAAACAAGAATAAAGTACTTTCCGTGGGTACGGCACAGCCTGATGCCTTGGCAGGTGGTTTTGGCGATGTCCGCGTATTACCGGGTTTCCCCTTGGGGTCAAACTATCTCAATCTTTGGTCAAGAGTCGATCCTGAAACTGGTCGTCCCATCTATTTGGATACCGAGGGAAATGAGACTTTTGATTACGATGTGGTCAACAATCGGACGGTTACAGGTGATGTCTATCCAGAGGTTGCTGGAGGTATTACCAATGTCTTCAGCTATGACAATTTTGATATGAATATCCTGTTCACCTTTCAAATTGGTGGAACTATTTATGACGATGCGGCTAAGCGCCAATTGGGGGTTGTATCGGATTGGAATATGCGTAGGGAGGTATTGGATCGCTGGCGTCAGCCTGGTGATGATGCTGCCTATCCTCAGTATACGATGTCGATGCTAAATTGGGGAG
>JBCBDH010000557.1:0-4632 GCA_038529855.1 Bacteroidota bacterium
GGTCATCTTTGTCTTTGGTTTTTTCCTATGGTTGGCAGAGCGCCATGAAAACCGCCGCCAATTTCGCCCAGGGCCAATTGGCCTATTTGATGGCCTGTGGTGGTCTGCTGTGACAATGACGACGGTAGGTTATGGCGATAAGGCTCCAAAGACACGTCTGGGACGCGTCATAGCCATGATTTGGATGTTTACGGCCATCATTATCATTTCTGGTTTCACAGCTACCATTGCGTCCACCTTGACGGTCAAATCCCTTAGTAGGTCGATTGAAGATTTGGAAGACTTGCGCAATTCAAAGAAAATAGGCAGCGTCTACGCTTCCAGCAGTGAAGACTTTTTGAAAAGCAATCAAATCCAGGCCAAGGCTTTTTACAAGGGCGCAGAAGAGTCGCTTTATGCCCTTACCTCCAGAGACATCGAGGTCTTACTTTACGACAAACCCGTCCTGGAATACTTTATCGATAAGCTGCAACTGTCCAACAAAATCAGCCTGCTCCCCGTCAATTTCAACAAACAATACCGCAGTTTCTTTTTGCCCAAGAATAGCCCCTATCTATCTTGGGTCAATCCTTTATTGGTGAGGAAGATCAATGAGCCCACTTGGCCAGAGATATTGGAGAAGTATAATTTGAGGGAGGAGTGATGGATGATTTGCTCTTACAAATCATTGCGGGCGGCCTATCGGACTCAATAGGCTCAGTCCGATAATTGGGGGAGTGCCATTTCATTATTTTATTGTTATAAATCACCAAGGTCTGTTAAAAGGTCTTTTAGATTCAGAGATAGCCCCTCAAACAAATTCACCTCCTGATCCCAATCAATGATTTCCCACTTTTTCTTTCCCTTTTCAGCAAGCATAATCTTCTTTGTATCCGTAAAGATCCATATCGTTTTTTGGACACCAAAATCTAATAGCTCTTGGGTTTTTTCTTGGTAATACCCCAAGGGGTTTTGAACATCGCTTAAATCGGCCTTAGTATCAATTTCAATCACCAACTCTGGCGCTTTGTTTAGGTATTTACTGTCGATTTTGGTCGACTTATCTTTCTTGAGTACGGCAAGGTCAGCTGCCCGCCAGGTATTTTTAGAGAATTGTAATCCAATCTCATTAGAGAAAATGAAGTAATCTTTGCCCAGAAAGGAACGGATAAGAAATAAGAGCTCAGTGATGATGTAAGATTGGAGTTTGCTGCTACCCATTAGTTGTTCAACTGATTTTTCGCCTTTTAAATAAGATTTATACCCCTTGTAGTAAATGGCTTGGCCATTAACCATCTCGTATACGAGACTTTGAGGAATATTTTGCGTAGCACTTTTCATTACAACGTATTTTTTTTACCCTACAGCAAGTTAGTCTTTTTTGAGCATTTACTCAATAAACGCTGCTTCTAGGAAAAATTGATAAGCCCTTGGGAAATATCGCCATTTACCCGACCATCTTAAAGCCTCATCTTTGTAAAAGATAAGCGTACAGCCGCTATTTTTTCACCTTTAAATTTTAAGCTTATGTTATTCCAAGGATTCTTTCGCCAGCCTTCTTCCCAATCAACCCATTCTTCAAATAAAGAAGTTTGCATCAATTGCTGGGGCTATTTTCAGTGGGATAACGGCTATAGCGAACCCACGGTAGATTTGGATAAGCACATTGGCAGTCGCGATAGTTTTATACGTCGTTTTGTCAAGCAATATATTGGTAAGTAACGGACAATTGAGTGGTCTTCTCTGGAAGGCCGCTCAACAATACTACGGTTAATTACTTTTTGATTTAGAAAATATTTATCACCTTAAACATCTACTCAATGAAAAACCTTTGGTCGACACTATTTTGTTTTGTACTGCTCTTTGCCGCTTGTGGAGAGACCAGTTCACCTCCTCAAGAAACTGCGGAACAAAGCCCTAGCCCTAAGAAATCCATACCCAATAATGAGGCTCTAGCTGCCAATAACCCTGGTGCTTTATTGGTCAAAGAGATGATTGATGCCCTTGGTGGTTTGGAAGCTTATTACCAACTTCAAGATGTTGAATACACCTATACCTACCAGGATGATAGTCAGGAAAGACAGGATATTTCTACGGAGCGCTATCTCTACGATGGCGAATTATCTTGGGCCAAGTACAATCAACATTCCCATTCTGTAATGCCTGATAAAGAAGGCGTGATCATTCAGGGCTTTGATGGGAAGGCTGCCTGGGTGAGTCACAATGATACATTGCTCGAAGACGAAAAGGCTATTGGAATGGCTAATTTTCTTCGCAAGACCAATTTCTATTGGTTCAATATGATGTTCAAATTATTAGATCCTGGAACCCGTTTTGAGCAAAAGACCAACCGCGAGGTCAATGGTATTGATTATCAGGTTGTGGAGGTGAGCTTTGGCGAAAACATTGGTGATGCGCAGGATACCTACTTACTTTACCTAAATCCAGAAACCAAACTTGTCGATCAATTTTTATTTACTGTTATGGCCTTTGGCCGAGCGGAGCCGCTTTTGATGGAGGTCAAATACGAAAAAGTCGATGGTTTGAGCTGGCCAACTTATCGGCGCTACACACCAACCAATTGGGAGGGACAAGTGGCAGAAGATGCTAGTTGGACAGAGGAAATTTCCAAGGATTTGAAGTTTAATAATGGCTTTAAAGCGGAGGAATTTACCAAACCAGCACTGATGTAATCATCCCAAAAACACTGCGCCCTCTGCGATATTTTTCACAGAGGGCGCAGAAAGTATTAGGCTTAAACGTGGGAGATTAGCCTCCACCATTTCCTTTCTTCTTCTTTTTTCTTTTAAAGCGATCTTTCAATTTGTTTAATCCTTCTTTTGCTTCCTCACCAACCTCTCCACCTAAATCTTTTGCCGCATCTTCCACTGATTTTTCACCACCTTTCAAGACATCCTCTACCTTATCTTTGGCCTTACCAGGATCAGCCACCACACTATCAAGAGCATTTTTGCCCTGGTTCTTTAAATCCTCAGCCACTTCTTTGCCCTTGTCTTTGGCCTTTTCTGTTTGCTCATTGACTTTATCCTTGGCTTCATTGACGACTTCCTCTTTGGCCTCATTGACCTTATTACTCAGGTTTTCTTTGAGCGATTGGCCATCTGTGCCCGTAGGTTTGAAAGACAGTTTTGGATCAGTCATGGTTCCTCCTAGTGCGATGTCGACATTGATAAATTCAGCTTGTTTGAGATCTAGTCCGACCTTTTGGGCCTCATTATTGAGCATCCCCCAACCTTTGTTAGCCGCTGAGCCTACAGCATTTTTTTCCAGTAATTCTCGTGGGATTTTAGCCTTAATCAGGTAATCCATATCCAGATTGACACCGTGGCTACCATTGATGCGCATGGCAATATCCTTATAGTTGAAGTCAAAAGGTTTGATGACGACTTTACCATCGGCAATTTCGAACCAATTCTTGGTATTTTTGATCTTCACAGAGCGGAAATAGTCGATATTGAGCTGTTGGCCCAAAGATTCCAGGGGTTTGAAATTTCGAATTAAACCATCTAGTGTTTGGAGAAAACCCGATGCCGTCAATGTACTAAGGTCGGGCATCATATCCTTACCCAATGCGCCTTTAAATTCGAGGGTGCTGTTGAATTTTCCTTCAATAAATTTGGCAACAGGGGCCAATTGTTGAAAGGTATTAAGGGTATTAAAGGCTTTTCTGAAATCAAACTGACTGACCTTGTATTTCATATCGAACAAGGGTTTATCCGCTTTTCTGGTATCATAGCTACCATCCATCTGAATCTGCCCTCCTAAGGTATTGGCTTTGATACCATTCATTTTGAGCTGTTGATCCACTACGCGAGCCTTACCATTGATATTGCGCAGTTCCATATTGGTGTAGCGCAATTCGCCAATATTGGCATTCATATCGAGCTGTATGTTCTCTGGAACGGGGTAGCCTTCGGGGACCTCATCTGCGGTATTTTGGGCGCCAGGTGTTGTTTCCAACATCGCCATCAACTCATTAAGGTCTAGTACATTGGAATTGAGCTGGATATTTCCAGTAAGGATTTGATTGGCAAAGAGGTAATCAAATATATGATTGATCTGTCCTTTAGCCTTGATATCACTTTTGCCAATTTCGGTTCGGAAATCTTTGATCTTAGCACTATTGGGACTAACCTGACCAGCCAATACTGTATTATTGAGTCTGTAAACATCGTAATCCATTTTTTTGACCTTGGCGCTGATGTTGAAGTCGAAGCGGTCAAATACTTCCATTTCCTCTTCGTTTTCAGGAACGGCAGCAGTGACCTCCGTCGCACTGGCCTCTTCCTCTAACCACTCATTGGCATTGAAATAATCTGATACGATTTGCATATTTCCCGTCATGGTCTTGTCTGGGGAGAAATAGGCGAGGATATTGTCAATACGGCCATTGGCTTTGACATCGCTACTGCCCAAATTGGCATCAAAATTCTCGATGGCGACGAAGCGAGGAGAGAACTCCATTTGTACGGACTTAATACGCATATCGGGCAAGCCCTCTGCTTGATAAACCAAATTTTCCAATTGCATATCTCCCTTCATGTCCACTTGCTCATAATCGCCACGATCAATCACTGACTGTTTGGCCTTTGCATCTACATTGGCTGTAATAATACCTTCCAATGCTTTGAC
>JBCBDH010000558.1:0-4620 GCA_038529855.1 Bacteroidota bacterium
CACCAAAAGTTAAGGCAAACTCCCCTCTCCCTGTAAACTGTTTATTTTGCCAACCTTCAAAATCGCTGTAGACACAGGCTCAAAATGTCAAAGAACCGCTGGAAATCGTTACTCTAGCAGAGGCCAAGGCGATGGAAACGGCTAAAAAGACCAAAGAAACCAAAACCTGGATTTATGAGGCCAAAGATGTTCGGGATTTTGCTTGGACGGCTAGCCGCAAATTTATCTGGGATGCCATGCCAACAACGACTGAAGAGGGTAAGAAGGTGATGTGTATGAGCTATTATCCAAAGGAGGCTTATCCCATCTATCGCAAATACTCGACAAAGACCGTGGCACATACCCTGCGGGTGTATTCCAAGTATTCTATTCCCTACCCTTATCCCATCGCCATTTCAGTAGAGGCTCAAAACGGAATGGAATATCCAATGATTTGTTTTAACCCTGGTCGAGCAGAGGAAGACGGTACTTACACGGAAGGGGCTAAGAAAGCAGCGATTACCGTAATAATTCACGAAGTGGGGCATAATTATTTCCCGATGATTATCAATAGTGACGAGCGGCAGTGGGCTTGGTTTGACGAAGGCTTAAATACCTTTGTGCAGTTTTTGGCAGAGCAGGAGTTTGACAATGAGTATCAATCTGGAGAGGGCATTCCACATTTGATTACTGATTATATGAAGCGGCCTAAAGATAAATTGGAGCCCATTATGACCAATAGCGAAAACATCGTCAGCTATTTTGCCAATGCCTATGACAAACCTGCTACCGCGCTCAATATTCTTCGCGAAACCATCATGGGGCGTGAATTATTCGACTATGCTTTCAAAGAATACTGTCGCAGATGGGCCTTCAAACATCCAACACCTGCTGATTTCTTCCGCACGATGGAAGATGCAAGCGGGGTTGATCTCGATTGGTTTTGGAGGGGATGGTTTTACGGGATTGATGCGGTTGATATTTCTTTAGACAGCATTAAGTGGTACAAAGTAGATTTAAAGAGCGATCCTGATAAGCGCGAATACGAATATCAAGCCAATCCAAGTAAGCCTAGAGATCACATCACTAAGATTCGCAATCGCGAGCAAGGGATGAAGTTTGCAGTAGAGCAGGATACCTCCTTGCAGGATTTTTACACCCAATACAAGCCTTGGGAAACAGAAGATTCCAGCGACATGAATAAGGTATTGCTGTACGAAGAAACCTACAGCAAGAAAGAGAAAAAGAAAAAGTTTAAAAAGAATAATTATTACGAACTCTATTTTAGCAATAAAGGAGGTTTGGTCATGCCAGTCATCATCGAGTGGACCTTTGAAGATGGGACCAAGGAGGTTGAGCGAATACCAGTAGAGATTTGGCGAAAAAATGAAAATGAGTTTACCAAAGTCTTTGTCAAAGATAAGGAGGTCAAGGGCATTGTGATAGACCCTTACGGAGAAACGGCAGACATAGACGAGAGCAATAATAATTGGCCAGTTAAGGAATTGCCTAGTCAGTTTCAGGTGTTCAAAAAACACAAGATGAGTGAGGACAATCTGAATCCAATGCAAAAGGCCAAAAAGAAAAAAGCCATAAAACCTTAGTGTTAATCAGGCCGCTACAGTTTTCGAATTGTAGCGGCACTGTTTTATCTGAGCCTATGCATGTACTGATTGTAGAAGATGAAGCGGCCGTAGCAGATCGCATCGAGCGATTGTGTAGACAAGTGCGTCCAAATAGTATCCATCGCTTAGTCAAACAACACAGCCTCTCCGCTGGGCTCGACTATCTACAAAGACATCCCATTGATTTGCTTTTATTGGATTTGAATCTCAATGGTCAAGATGGTTTTGCGCTTTTACAAGAACTGCTAAGCCAAAGTTTCCACACCATTATTATCTCCGCTAATACCGACCGAGCCATCCAAGCCTTTGAATTTGGCGTCCTCGATTTCATCGCCAAACCCTTCCTCCCCAAGCGCCTAGCTCAAGCCTTCGCCCGCTTCGACCGTCGCCAAAATAATCGCCTAGCCAATACGGAATACCTGGCTGTCCGCAAAAAAGGCCTCGTCAAACTCCTGCCCATTGGCCATGTCAATTTTATCAAAGCCGCTGGAAACTATAGCGAAATTCACCTCCTCAATCAACAAATATACCTCCACGACAAATCCCTAAATAGCCTCGACCTAATCCTCCCTCAATATTTTAAAAGAATCCATCGCTCCTACATCTGCAATTGGCAACAAGCTGATCAATTGATCAATCACGGTGCTGGGAAATACCTCCTACGGCTTCATTCTGGCGATCAATTGCCGGTAAGTCGCAGCCGATATTCGGATTTGGTAGCCTTAGGGATTTAGTGCCATTCAAATATCCAAGGTGCACTTGGGCCATTTTTAGTGGAATCATTCATCAGTATGACCTTTCTTGCGCATAAAGGGAATTTTTTTTCTATTTATTTTCTCTTTTAAGTGATTGAAAATCAAGGAACTGTAAGTCAGGGTCGAAGAAAAAATGCCTGAAAGCGCTTTTTCTTTATGGAATTTTGGAATCGCTGCGTCCTTTATGTGGAAGATTCTTCTTGTGAAGGGCAGAAAGCCCTTATACGACACATGCTTTTTGGCATGTTCATTTAGCTTTTGCGACATAAGATCATAGCAAAGGACTGGCACAGCTGTGTCATTTGGGGCCTTTGAAATGGCGGTCGGCGGAGGTGGCCGGGTTGGGCCCACCCCAAGAAGTGGCTATACTAAAAATTAATTAAATAATATATAATAAATATAAAAATGAAAAACATACTCCTTTTCCTTCTACTGCTCAACACCCTCCACCTACAAGCTCAACAAAGCGACCTCCAACAAATCGAACAAACCCTCAACAATTACCTTATTGGCGGAACAGAAAATGACGCCGAGCGTCTAGTCAGCGCCTTTCACCCCAATGCGATGATGAAGTTCATCCGCGATGGAGAATACCAAGAGGTTAATGCTGCCCAGTTTTTCCTAGACCGCATCAAACCTGGACCCCCTGCCGACCGTAGCACGGAAGTCGCTACCATCGACCTAACGGGCCATGTCGCTGTCGCCCGACTGAATATCCATTACGAAAAAGTTCGCCTCGTCGACTATGTTACCCTGATGAAGATCAATGAGCAATGGAAAATAATTAACAAGACCTTTTATCGGGAAGTCCTGGAGAACTGATATTTTGTTTGAGTGATGTAAATGTTTGATATGATGACCTTGCAACAGAGCCTGATCTTTATCATGGGAATACTCCTGACTTCAGGATTGTATTATCTCTTACTTTTTTTCGGTTTTCGAATACGACTGGCTTTGCTTTGGCTGAGTGTATTTTGTTTTGCTCAGACAGGCAAAGCTTTTTTCCGCAGCGATGCAGGTTTAGCCATGGACTGGTTACAGTTGACGGAGGAGCAGTCGCGACTGGGTACGGGGATGGCTTATACTTTGGGGAGTTTTTGTTTGATTGCTTTTTTTGTTTATCAGTTTGAGGTGCCAAAGAGGGGGCGGTTTTTAGCGGTCTATTTTCTATTGTTGCTGTTGTTTTATGCTTTTTCGTGGCCTCAGCTTCCGCTCGTGATGATGGTGGGCATGGGAATAGCGCTTTATGCCTTTCGGAAGGAGCGAATTGGAGCGATTTTGAGTTTACTGGGTTTATTGGCTTTTGCGGGGGTGGCTTATTTGGAAGTTTCGGCCTTTAGTCAGGTTGGCTATTTTGTGGGGATCATTATTTTTATCACGGCGATAAGTGTTTTTGTTGGCTATCAAATTCGGGAGCAGATCAGGGCGGAGCAGCGGGCGAGGTTGCGATCTTCGCGATTGGAAAATCAATTACTCAAAAAGAGTCTTCAGCCGCATTTTCTATTCAACAGTTTGATGTCCTTACAAGAGTGGATTGCCATTCATCCAGAGCGGGCGGGGCATTTTGTACAGGCTTTGGCTGAAGAATTTCGGTCGCTTTGTAAAATGTCAGGTAGTCGATTGATTCCAATTGAAGAGGAGTTAGCGATGTGTAGAACCCATTTACAAATTATGGGTTTTCGTAAAAAAGCTGCTTTTGAATTGACGACCAAGGGCATTAGCGGTCAGGAAAGTGTACCACCAGCGCTGTTTCATACCCTCATTGAAAATGGCCTGACTCATGGCTACGCCAGTAAAAAAGAAGGAACATTTGTATTGGAAAAAATTAGTAGTGAGACAGGGGTAACATACATTTTATCCAACGATGGTGCAGTTTCAACTTCTAATGGCCGCCATGCGGTGAATACGGGAATGGGCCATAAATATGTAAAGGCGCGTTTGGAAGAGAGCTACCCAGGGGCTTGGGAAATGAAGTTTGGACCTCATACCAAAGGCTGGCAAGTACAAATCAGTATCGACCACCTAGGTGATGGAGCTTTTGTAAATGCCTGAGTTTTTGAGCTGCTGTGATGCCTCTAATGATAAAGAAAATCACCATTAAACGAGCAATAAGGGCATCGTAGATAGTGTTTGGCAGTATCAATGCATAATAAAGGATAAATAGAATGAAGACAACAAGTCCCACAGCCATACCTTTGACTGGTTCTTTTTGTGAAAATAAAAAACAGAATAAATAGATCAAACTCATCAGGCTCGCCTCT
>JBCBDH010000559.1:0-4618 GCA_038529855.1 Bacteroidota bacterium
GTTATTTTTTACGCTGAAGCTTAAATCCTTTAAAATAGGTTTTCTGGAATAGCTTTTTTGAATATGCTGGATGTCGAGAAAGTTCATGATTTTAATCGTTTAAGGTTATCCAATCATTAGCGTTAAGAAAGAGGCTACATCGTTTCCGTCTATACATAGTGCTTCGTCTAGTTCGTCGTCAATAAATCCAGCAGAGGCACAAATCTTTAGTCCCATGGCTGTGCTACAGAGATAGACGTTTTGGGAAATGTGTCCCACATCGAGTAGCGACAGTCGGTAGGCGCGTAGGCCGTACTTTTGGGCCAGCTTACCAAAGGCGGAAGCTAGAACCAGGACTACAGATGCATCGGCATATTCCGTTTGGTAAAAGATGTGTTCGCGGGTCCAGGTGGTGTAGTCGCCTTGGGCGATACGGATGATCTCGTGTCGTTCGCTATCGTAGTGATAGATGCCTTGTTCGACGCCGTCCACATTGAGCACAATGGCAAATACTTCTACTGAATTCAGACCGCCAGAGCTAGGGACAAATTTTCTAAAGGTGGTTCCAAACTCCGAGTTCATACTTTTATAGCCATTGGCGTAGTAGAGTATCGTAGCCAATTGCGTTGCGCTGATGGAGCTGCCGTCAAAATCGCGATGACTTTTGCGTTCGTACAGAACTTCTCTTAGGCTTTTATCGTCTGGTAATTGGGCCAGGGGTAAGGCCACCCGATCTCCTTTAGCTTCTACGGGCTTCACATTTTTAAGCTGAGTGATGTCTTCTCTATAGTGAACCAGGTGTTGGTTTTTGATAAATTTATAGCCCAGGTTATTCCTACTCTCGACGTGATAATGCCGGGCGATATTTTCCAATAATTGAGTCATGACGAGGGTTTATGAAAATGGATGAGGAAATGGGTTAATGTTGAGTTCCGAAGGATCTTTGGACGAATCAATCAATCCGTTGAGCCAGCGGGCATTAAAGTTCTGTGACAGTGGAATCATTTCTGGCACCAGTACTTTGACGACCTTTCCATAAGGAGCTACTTCAGGTATGGTAATGTCTTTCCACATCACGGTAAATCCCTTGGATTCTATTTGTGCAGCCGCTTCTTTTAGCTCCTTTTCTGATTGAGGCTCTTTGATCCAATCCTGCTGCATAAGTTCTTTTAAAGTGACTTTTGGGCTGTCGTGGATAAAGAAGTCAAATGCGGGGGAATCCTTCCAATTGGCGTACAATTCCATATGTGTTTCTAACTGATCTACCCAGCTGAAGTCTTTGAAATTAAGCTCCTCCTCGTTCTTGAATCCATTCCAAATGGCCATCATTCGTATAGACATTACTTCATCTATAGCTTTAGTACAGGCTTTAATAATATCGGCATTGGCCGAGGCGCCTATACAGAAGTAGGGATAAGTATCACCACTGAGTATGGCATAGAGCGTAGGAACTTCGACGACCTCTGAGATTTGGAAGATTTTCAATCGCAGGCCAGCATCATTGATGCGTTTGAGGCGGAGCTGCAAGCGATAGTCCTTACAATCGTCGATCATCACTTCCGTCGGTTTCTTCATCATTTGCCAAAAGCGCATCATGGCATCTCTTTCGATTACCTCACACAGGCCCTTCCAAATCGCGACATTGGTGTCGAAGAAGAAGGCACATCCTGTGGATATAGGGGGCGTGTGCATCAGCGAAAAGTCGTATCTGGTGTATCCAAGATGGACTTGCTCTACGGGAACCCAATGTTTTTCTCCTGTGGTTAGTCGCGTCACTTGCGTATGTTCAACAGGCTTTGGGTATTTATCCATCGGCTTGTAAGAGTCCTGGCAGGGCTCAAAAGGGGCGCATCGCACAAATTGGGTTCGCCCCGTATTGTCGATTTCTCTGGTTTCGAATTGATCGACATAGTGTGCATTTAGCGAACTGTATCGCTCGGCAGCTTCTCCTACGGCCTTATTAATAGCCTCTTCTGCGAAGATGGAGGTGCCAGCTGCTGCGGCCATTCGTTTGCTGTGGAACAGACCGATGGGATTGTTGCCTAGCTTGTAGGAGGCTACCCACCATTCTGGTTCAGGGCGCATGGTTTTTCGGCAGAAGCCCATTTTGATGGGGCTTAAGGGGGATTTTATCCAGTTAGCAATATCCTTGATGGAATCGCTGACGTAGTGATCTGTATAGTCCACGATTGTTGTTTTTTAAGTCGAATAAATTAGGCACATTCTGGACAGCCAGGTACGCGCATGACGCTTTGGTGAGTAAACTTACCATTGACAGAATCGTAGCGTAGCGATTGATTCAGTAAGGCTGGGCTGGCATATCCCGTCACGGCTTTGATGACCTCACTGATTAAGAATCCAATGGCCGTTAGCTTGGAGACATAGTCTTCCCCTTGTATGGCCTGATCGCTGAGTTGGGCCTTGGCTCGAATGTGATCCTGGTAGATGTTTTCAAAGAGGGCGTCGTCTTCGTAGCTGTTTTTTCGCAGGGTGTTGCAGAAATAACAGGCGGATCTTCGCGGCACTACATAAGGCCCAATTTCATAACCATCCACTTTTTTGCTGAAGTAGAATATCGGTTTGTTGCTGTTGATCCCAATGCGATTGATCTTATGCAGAAAATCGGTGGAGGGATTGCTGATGGCAACGATGAGGTATTGATAGTCGTCTATGATATCATAGAGGTATTGTTCAATTCGTTCAATGGGTTGATTTTCCAAATCTTGATAAGACATCAGGTCTTCTTGTTCCGCCAATTGCTCCTTGAGACGCGCTTCGCCATCTACCGTGCAGCAGCCAGTGTGTTGGAAACCCGATCGCTTCATTTGCTCGAGCATGAGGGGGAGAAGGTTACCAGAGCCAATGACCAGGCACTTGGTTTGGCTGATGACCCCAGCGATTTCTTCTCCACTCTTTTTAAAGCCAGTTTTACCAGTGAGGCGTTCATAGAACTTAATTTGTTCAGGGGATACACTGTAGTGAGCAGCTTGCTGGATATGTTCTGCACCTCCGTTGCGCAATAGACTATTGGCATGTAATATGCGTAGTACGGCGGCTACTTCACTGGTTTGGAATTGCTGTCCTGCCTCTTCCAGGATGTCTTCCCAATTTTTGGAGCCATCTAGTCTGGGTTTTAGGTAGTTGAACAGGTGAGCCGCTTTTTTGCCTCTGATAACAAGGGGCTGTGGTCCGCCTTTGAACTGTACGCCCATGCCATAGGGTGCTTCGTATACGGCTATGCCTTCTAGCAGTCTGGGTTTCTCGGGAAAACGTACATTGACGTCACTAAAAAATTCCTTCCAATAAGTAGCCATAATTATATGCTTTTATGCTTTTGATTAAATAGGGGTTCGAATCATGGGAATCGAACGATGAAAAAAGTGTTGCTTGCGGTAATCTCGTAGGCTCCAGCCTTGATTTCGAACTGCTCGATTCCTAGTTGTCGGCAGATATTTGCCGGCAGCGAGATCGGTTCGATGATTAGGAAGCAATCTGAGAAATAGCACTGTTCGGTTATTGGCCTCATCAGCTTTCTAATAAAGGCTAGTTCAAGTCTGTTACTTTTTGTCACAGATATTCCTGCAACTGTCTTGTTGGGAGCTGTTTTACTCAGCGTATTATCTATGCGATCATTACGTCCTACAAGGTCGATTTTGCATATTCCAAAGTTTTTACAATCTCTACTTGGCATTCCCAAAACGACTTCTGCAATCAGTGCTTCTGGGAAGCTGCCCTGCTGGGCAAGTAATTGGTAGTAATATTCTGTATTCTGCTGTGTCATATCTTTGATTTGTATACCCCAAAATTAAGGGCTTTTAGGCTTGGTCAAAAGACAGAATTTGGAATTTGGACCGCTCTATTTTTATGTTCTTTTTAGCTAGTTGTAATTTATAAGTCATTGTTTTTCAGTATTTTGGAATTTTAGATTCCTCTTTATCGGTGCGTATTGTATAATCCGTTAATTAGTCTTTTCTTTGTGGGTAGTGCGTCTTGATCCTGTAGTATTGGCTTTTTGACGGATTACCCGAAAGAGGGTCTACAATGACTTTACATTGTAAGTATATCTTCGATGACAATTTCTTGTGCCTCCTGCTGTTCTTGAGGAGTCATGTTATGATAATCTTCAGGGGTGGCAATAATACCTAGGGACATCAAAAGTGCAATGATGAGTGTGGTCATGATAACGTGATTTAATATTTAATAATAACTTGCTTGCTTGTCACAAATCTATGACCATCACTCATCCCCTTCACGGACAAGTAAATCGGGTTTGGCAACCCCTATTTTCCTATAAAAGTTTTAGATGGGACATTCTTATACCATTGTCTAACAGCATGTTATAATTTTACTTATCTTGTCAGAGGTGTATAGAAGAAGCTGCATTTTGAACCCTTTTTTTTCAAAAAAAATGGAGTTTTATGCAGGTATTGCAAGAATTGGTGCAAGTGATCAATCGATTTAAGGTCCGACGGATTAATGTAATTGGAAATTCGAAGGACCGAAAATCAAAAATTGAGCAGTTTTATGATGCCTTGGTAGAAGAAAAATTTACCAATGATGAGGAAGCGTCTCTGTTTTTTTATAAAGATTCGGAGCAAAATACCAATTATAAGAAGCTAAAAGGTGGACTTAGAGAGCG
>JBCBDH010000560.1:0-4614 GCA_038529855.1 Bacteroidota bacterium
GTATAGATTGCTGCGAACCAAATCCCTACTAAGATAACTAAAAAGAGCAAAGATGCATATTTTAACCCTTTTTTTACCGTGTAGAAGAGCAAGACTACCGGAAAGGCAGAATGCAGTGAGGGAATGGCCGCAAAGACATTGGCATTTCGCGTATACATATTCTCAAACAATTGGATTCCCATGATCTCATCAAAACGCAATAAACCAGCGGCGTCTCCCATTGTTTCGGGTCGAAGTTCAAAGCCGTATTTGGCCACATACCAGGGCGGTGCTGCTGGATAGAGATAGTATATAATGATCCCTATAATATTCACCAATAAAAAAGTCGATGAAAAGCGGGCCAATAATGGGCGATCTCTCCAAAAAAGATAAACAGCATACATCATAGGGACTGGTACCCAACACAGGTAAAACAAAGCCGACATCACATCCAATACATTATTGGGATGCTGGATAAAATACTCATTGAGGGTAATGACTTCCCCTCCTTGATTCAAACCGAATAAATATTTTTCTAAATGGTAGGGCTCCGCGATATGCACTGGATTAAACAGATAATTAGGATATACCCGCATGGAATCATATAAGAACCAATAGATGATAAAGGGCAAAAGTGCCCAAAATAATTTACGGGTGGATTGGTTGCCATAAAAGCTAGACAAACAGACGGCGGCCAAAACAAAATGATCATTGCGCAGTCCCAAAGCAAAGGTAGACCACAATAAGAAGGCCGACAATAGCAGCCCCCCAATCAAAAGATTCTGATGGGTGAAGCGTTGAAAGCCCTTATCAATCGTCATTGAATAATTACTCACTTTGTACGCTTGCGGTCTTCTGCTGATCACGCTTTTGCTTTTTTTGGGCCATTGGCTGAAAATCCGAACCCGATACTATATCCCAGAAGGTGGATGTCACTCCAAAGCCCTTATCGGGATCTTTAAAATGATGCTTGAGATGATGCGTCTTTAGCGCCATCCACCAACGACCAGAAAAATTGACATGATGAATGGCATAGTGAATCATATCATAAATCAGATAACCACTCACCAAACCAGAAAATACGGGATACAGTAAATCACCAGGTATAAAGCGCCCATACAGATAATAAAAGAAAAAAGCCAAAGGGATACTTAAGATCGGTGGCATCACTAGGCGATTAGAATCATTGGGATAATCGTGATGAACTCCATGACAGATAAAATGCAAGCGCTTTCCCCATTCTGAGCTAGGCTCAAAGTGGAAAATCCAGCGATGCAATACATATTCAACCAGGGTCCAAGATGTCATGCCTGCAGCAAAGCCCAAGGCAAGTTCTAACCAGGATAAAGTCTGGCTGATAAAAGATAGATATAGGAAATAGCCAATAACGGGTAAGAAAACGATTAGAGGAATGCTGAAGTGTACCTTGGAAAAAGCTTCCAGAAAATCACTTTTGAACATCCGCACCGTTTCATCCTTATTGGACACATATAGCTTTCGCATGATCATATTATTTTATAGACTATGGCCAAAGGCCAAAGTAGCTATCAAAATGCACAGCAATTAGGCGCTCTAGCTCACCTTCTTCAACTTCTGATTCAACTGCCCCTGTCGAGCACCTGGCCGCACTTCTTCTATTCTATTCACTCGAGAATAGAGATTGTAGGCTGGATTAAAAATGAAATCCAATAATAATCCCGACCAAGAAGAGTGGTACTCCAAAGTCTCATAGTACTCAGGTGCCATGCGTTTTACCTCTGGCAAACGATTCCAGGGAATAGCGGGAAAATCGTGATGCTCATTGTGATAACCCATATTGAGGGCCAACAGATTGAGCGGACCGTAATAGCTGTAGGTCTCTTGATCCGAATGTAGGCTAAAATGTTCTTGAATCCAGCGAGCCCCTAATGGATGCAAGCCTAGGGCAAACATCGTAGAGAAAAAGAAATAGAACAATGCCATTGGACCAAAGAATAATACGACTAAAACGTCGACGGCGAATACAACAGCAATGTTGATAATCATCCATTTCGTCCAGGTATTGACATGATACATACGGAAGGTCCGTGTGATTTGGATGGCGGGGAACAAAAATAACCAGACCGCTTTGCGCCAAGCCACATTTCCAACCAATTTGGCTTCCCAATGAGCAGGTAGGTCCGTATCGTTTTCGTATTCATTCAAGTGAGCGTGGTGTTTGAGGTGATAGGTATGAAAACCCATAGCCCCAGGTACCATATTGGGTAAGTCAGCCAGAATACCCATCCAGCGATTCAAAGTCCGATTTCGGAAAATGAGATTATGGGTAGCTTCATGGATAACAACGTAGAGGCTGTGATTGGCAAAAGCACCTACACAATAGGCCAGTAGAAGGGCGAGCCACCAATAGGAAAAACCCAGGCTTCCCATCCAATAAGCGATGGAAAACTGAAGGCCAACCAGGCCAAATAAAATCACAGCAGTGTATGGATTTCGCCCCATTAGCTGAGCGATTTCCGGATGTTTTTTCATAATCTCCTTACAACGCGTCATATGGGGATGCGGGGCCTCTGTAAGGTGAAAATCAGTTTGGATGTTACTCATTTTTATGTCGTTTAAACAGTAGTGTTTATCAAAGGTTAAATGCCGTATAAAGACCTACAAAGGTAGGTAGAATTCTAAGAAGTCTACTAAGATCAACGATCGAAATCCCAATGTCCCTCGTCATCTTTTCGTAAGATTTTTTACGCTTCCCCTTTCAGGGCTTTCCGGCTGAATAGCAATCTTCTAACAGCCGTAATATTTGTCAATATCGCCATCAAAAACAGCGGAAAAGTGAACAATGTAATGGTCTCGAAGGCCGTGTAAGGGGGAAAGGATAATGCGATCTTAAAATCGCCACCAAAATAATGGGAAAATACCCCACAAGACACCGCTGAAATCCCCACCAGCAAAACCCGTTCTGGTCGCTGCATCAAGCCAATACTTGGAGAAACACCTAGCGCTTCCGCTCTAGCGCGAGTATAACTAACCATAACCGAACCAATCATAGCGATAAAGGCAAAAATAGAACTGAGGAAATAGCTCTGAGCAACCAAATAATAACAGATACCCAGAAACATAAATAACTCACTATAGCGATCAATAACCGAATCGTAAAGTGCGCCGTAGGGATGAGCCGTATTGCTCAAACGAGCTAATCGCCCATCAATCATATCAAATAAACCAGCAAACAAAATAACTGCTCCTGCCCAACCCACAAAGCGATGATCTTCACGGGCACTCACCTCGGCACCAATGATAAACAAAATAGCCGCCACAAGGTTGAGTACAAAACCTACTGTAGTAATTGCATTGGGGCTAACCTTATACCTGATGAGTAATTTGATCAGTGGATGTATCACATCATAGACCAAACTCTGTCCATATTTTTTGAGCATATCGTTCTCGTCGATCAGTATATTTGTTCCTGTTCCGGCAACAAAAATAAGGCTTTTGTCGCTATCGACCTAAGCGTATATTTAAATACCTATTAAAATTCGAGTACCGCCCTTGCCCGAAGCCCTAATCCCTTTACTCCCCAAAGCTCTGGTGTATTGGGTAAATCCAAGTAAGTCAAGCGCTTAACAAAATCTATGCGCAATACTTTAAAGACATTGGAAATACCAACACTAGCCTCCATGTAAGGCTTTTCTTGTAAGGTATTGGTCAGTGGAACCCCATCCTCGTCTTCCGTAAACTGCACCAAACCAGGGTTCACTTCTGGATTATTGGGATTTGTCAAACGTCCGTACAGCCCCTTGAAAGTAGCTACCTCTCGTAGTTTCAACCTCCTCAACAGCGGTATCTTATTGAAGAAAAAGCCATTGAAATAGTGTCGTACATTGACGCTGACGTATTCATCACTGACAAATTCCAGAAAATTCATCAGGTTATAAGCTCGATTCTGATAAGCAAAGGTTTGGTTGGCCCTTGGCAAAAATAAGAGGACATAAGGAATCTCCTCGCCCCAGGTTTTCCCCGCCTCTACCTCTACATTGGAATAGCCCAATACCGACAAATAAAAGCGCTTGGTGACATTGAGTTTCAATTGATGATAATCGTAATCACCACCTATACCAGAAACCCCTGCGGTGTAAAAGCTTTTGAAAACAGGGTACTTATTGACCAGATTATAGCGGAAGTTCTTGCTATTGAAGTACTGTGCATTAGGGGAATACTGTAAATTGAGCTTTAGCTCAGTGGTTGTGATGTCCGCCAATTGGGCCGTTACATCGGGCGATTCAGAAAAACTAAAATCGAGGGTCCCAAGGGGAACGTGTTTTCTGTTTTCCAGAATGGCGTGATAGCCAAAATTATTTCTCATCTCGTGGAAATATTCAGCACGAGCAGAGGTAAAGAACATCATTTTATCTTGTCTTCCCCGTCTGAATGACAGCAAGAAGTTGTCTTCAGTAATGTATTCTAAAATTTGTCCTGGGAATTTGGTCTCATGCATGTAGCTGAGCTTGACGTATTGCTTGGGTGGGTCCTGAAAATTTTCCCTAAAGGACCACAGCACACTGCCATAGTATTTAAACTCTCGATCCTTAAAGCCATAGGCCCCATATCCCTCCAATTGGAGTTTTTCATTAAACTTCAAATTGGTTCTTCCTC
>JBCBDH010000561.1:0-4607 GCA_038529855.1 Bacteroidota bacterium
CATCTTATTATTTTCCTGACCGAATGAAAAATTCAAGTCCCCATCATTTGGGGAAAATTCCAGTTTTGGCATAAGGGCGACTGGTTCAGAAATGGCAATACCTTTTCCTTCGCGATCTCTAAAACTCAATACTTGTATTTTATTGGCGGCTCGATTGAGCTGATCTTTGTGTATCTCTAATAGAAAATTACTTCTGAGTAAGCTTTCCTTAGGATGCTTGGTTTGGTAGATTGGGGATTGGTAATTGATTTCGGTTAACATCTCCACACCGCGATACCGTCTTTGTTTGCTCCCAATCCGATATTGGTAATACCGATTGCTACCCGTATCTACCTGTATCCTGAAATGATCGCCATTCCATCCAATGGGTTTGATTACCGCTAAGGCCATATCCTTATCTATTGATTCAATATTCACCTAAGTCCGTCTCCTAGCCATTGCCCTGTGGCAGTGCTGCCTGCTTTTCCTCAGCAGTAGGTGGTGCGTACATCTGCGCAAAATTGTCTAGCTTAAAGTAATCGGTTTTGAATTCAATATTGACCAGGCCGCGAAGTTTGGCCTTTAGTTCATCGGTGTTTTTACTATTGGCCGTGGATACATTAAAGCGCGTTTGGGTCTTATTGACATTTCTGTTGCCACCAATGCTAAAACGTTTGAATTTAGCCCCAAAGCTACCACCACTATTGGTCGTTTTACTGGAATTCATCACGGCTCTATCACTTCTTCTTGCTTCGCGGGTGCCTTTGAACTCAAAATTCACCTCCGCTTCTACTACTCCCTTATCAACGGTCATTCTAGTTACGCCCATCAGGATCATTTCCCGCAGCGCTGCCCGATGTTCCTGCGCCATTTCAATTTTAGCCTTCATGATTTGTGCCTTCACCTCATTATCCTCCACATCCATCTTTTCTCCCTTTGGATCCGTAAGCACCATTTTATCAGAGCCATCCGCACCACTTTCCATGATCATATTAAACTGATCGGGACTCTTCTCTGCCAGATAGGCAAAAGTAGTTGTATCATCAATTTGCTTGATAAATTTGGCCAAACCCGTGGTTGCCTCCTTCATCAGCCGAATGTAATCATCCGTCTGCGCTTTCATCACATCGATGTTGGCATCAAAAACCGATTTGAGTAAATCCCTGACAAAGGCGGGAAAATCAACGGAGTCCACCAAATCTTCAAAGGCATCCACTCCATCCTCAAATCCTTTTTCATGTCGGTCATCATCAATCTGGTCACTCGCCTTGGGCGTTCGTCTGGCTAAATCAGCAGCGAGGCCACTTTCCCCTACCAGTTGGTTCATTTGCTCATCCACTACTTGCAGATACATACTTTTTTGATCGGCAACAGGCAGGGATAAAAAAGATTGATTATTGGTCAGTATTTCTCTAGCTCTTGAGCGAGCCAGTTCTTGCATATGATCGTGATTCATTTTTTTGATTTATGCGCATTAAACAAAAGCGAATTTTTCATCTGGGAATCAAAAATCCCAATCCTCCTCAGAGGTTTCGTAATCCACCTCATCTACTTCTTCTTCCTCTTCTGTTTCATAATAATGGGAATGCCCTTCTTCGATTTGGCTGCGTCCAACAATAAAGGCTTCTACGGTCCGAACAAAAAACTGGAAGTCCGCATCGGAAAAAGTAGCTGGGGAAAAATCGGCAATTTGAAGAATGATCTGTCTGGCACTTGCAGCAATGGTGCGCAAAGCAGAGGTATTTGGATAATGGCCAGATTCCTCTCGGCAAATACCTTCTACTACCGTATACCAATCGCGTGCGACACCAAAACCGACCTGATCCTTAATTTCGGGAGCATCCAAAATTTGAATGGCATTTTCCAAATGTGCATACATCTCGGGAATAAATACCTTGACCATTCCAGCGGTCGCTCTCGACAAATTGTGCTGCAGATCGAGCATCACCTGATTGATACTGGATTTAGAAACATTTCCAGGATTATCTGCCCGCTCATAAATTCGCACATAGCGGATGACTTCTTCCATCAGCGTTTCCCACAAGGCCCCAAAGCCTCTATTGACCGCCATATTTTGAAGAGTTTGGCCCTGTCCCAGATCAAAGACTTGTCGGTAAAACATATTTCGCTCCTCCACGGTCGTTCGCTCATCGCTCAATTTCATGTAATTATAAACGGCTGCAGATGTATTCGTAGAAGCCACGTCGATCCGTCCTTCGGTAATGTACCGCAGCAAGACATCAACTGCTTTAAAAGTACCCATTTCATCACCTATGACCATAATGGCATAAAGAGAAGCGGCATTATTGATATTATCGCGGTTGATGGTTCCTTGGTTATTATTACCACTCTGGAGAAAACCAAAAATATTTTCATGGTCAATAACCGTTGTATCATTGGTATAGACATTTCTGATGGGATCCTGTTGGCCACCACTTGCGCCACTTATTACATTTTGAAGGGCCTGCCACAATAAGGGATTAGTGCTATTCATTTTTTTTATTTTTATTCGATGCGCTAAAAAAGAGGATAATGAGCTTAGTCCAATCGAACACTTGGACGACTTAAGCCATTAGAAGGCAATGTTTCTTGCAAAGCCTTCAAAGCATCCTCATCTCTGGCTACTAAAAGCTTGGCTTGTTCAATAATATCTTCATGCGTGTATCCAGCTGCTAAAGTGGGTAGTATACTGCGTAGAGTGGATAAACCATTGCTGATGATTTGTCGAAAGGTATATACCTCACAATCGTGGAGCATTTTTTCCTCATCTACAAAAATGCCTTTTATCGACTTTAGATCATCTAGTTGGAGAGCAGCGCGAATTTCGTCGATCTCTTGTACCAATAGCTCATTGCTGGCTTCCAAAGCTGCAATTTTTCTATTGGCCAAAGCTAGTTGTAATTCCAATTGTCTTTTCACCGCATCCAGTGCTGGATTGCCATTATCGACTTCTGATGGATTATAACCAAGGTCAAGCAAATACTCGATCATGGCTTTGGCAATCTTCTCTTTATCTGCACCATAGGGCAATTTAACCTCTCCGCTATTTAAAAAGGTCATGACCATCGTCCACAAACCCATCCCCTTTTTGAGCTGATCAAACTCCCTTAATACTGCAGGAATAATTTGGCCAGGGGCATAGGAAAAAGCCCGATCTGAAAGCCAGTCCTTGAGTTGTACGCGCTCTGCTTCATCAATTTCGAGACTTTGATCCTCAATCACCCGATCCACCAAATCCTTATTCAAATAGGCCCGCAATACATCAATAGCAGAAAGCATATTGCTAATAATACCATCTACATCACTCACTTCCAATCCGATAATAACGCGATAAGCCAAATAGAAAAACAGTCCTTCTCTAGACAAAATCTGTCGATTGAAATCACTGAGAGAGGTGTTTAATCGACGACTAGCTTGGACCAGTTCGCCTGTAAATCCTTCCTGTTCCAACTTAGCTCGCAGCAAATAATTAGGTGCAGCTTCCAATTGATCCTCTAAGATCAATTCCCCAATTTCCAGCTGAAGCACATTCGTTCGACTTGGAGCTGCTTTAAGGCTATTCAAACCATTGGAAAGCTCCTCCAAAGCGCTGATAGCCAAGGGATCGAGCAGATTTCGGGATGGACTGATTTGTATTTGATTGGGATTAATCAACAGACCTGTTTCCGCACTATTCACATTGGCCAAATCCCCTATGCGTTCGAGATTGGGATAGAAGGTTAAATCCAGTTTGGCAGAGCTAAAGTTCCGCGTTCCATTGGCACTGCGTTCCATTAAATCATTCATAGAATTGATGTTTTGTATTGGTATAATCTTAAAGCATCAAGCAGATTTAATCGTCCAAATCCGGCCCGAATATCTTTGAACTGCTGAGATACTTTATCGGATGTATGCTTAAGTAGATATTTGATTTGTCGATCACCTAAAGGACGTTCTTTGCTAAGTGCATAAGACTTGAGCAAGGCAATAGCCCCAGCTACAAAAGGCGCAGCTTGTGAGGTTCCCGAAGAGGCTACATAGCTTTTATTTAAAAAAGAACTGTAGATATTAACTCCTGGTGCAATAAGAGATACATGTCCACCAAAAGTAGAGAAAGCAGCTACTGCACCTTGATCGTCAGCTGCTCCTACTGCAATCACACCTGGAAGGGCACCAGGATAATACTTGTCGCGTTGACCATCATTTCCAGAAGCGGCCACCACGGTCACTCCTTTTCGCAAAGCATAATTAATAACTTCCTCGTGGGGCAAACCACCTCCTAAATGTTTGATTCCCAAACTCATATTTATGACCTCCGCCCCTTGGTCAACGGCCCACTTAATGCCATTATTGATATTATCTACTAGGCCCGCTCCGACCACTTTTTCGCCCTGCCTCAAAGCCCCTAATACTTTGATAGGTAAAATTTTACAATTCGGCACCAGACCAATAGGCATTCGATACCCTTTGGCGGCAATGATTCCTGCGACATGTGTACCATGTCCCACCTCATCTTCAGGCTGATTATCTGGTCCTAAAAAATCACCAATAAATTTTTGCGCACCATCGATGATATCGACAAAATCTTTACCAGGAAGTAAAGCGTGTTGAATTTCAGGATGATCGAGCTCAAAACCAGTATCGAGAAT
>JBCBDH010000562.1:0-4595 GCA_038529855.1 Bacteroidota bacterium
GCAATGACCGCTAAGTCCTCGTTGGGTTGATCTCGTAAATAGGAAGTTAGGAACTCCGTTTCGTCTCTGCAATTAGGACACCAGGTACCAAAAATCTGTACGATTTTGATCTTATCTTGGTAAGCTGGATTATCTAGAGAAATGACTTCCCCATTTTCATTTTCAAAGGCGAATTCGATGGTCTCGTAGCCATCCAGCAAATAGGTCAAACTATCGGGGTCTCCCAATTGGGCGGAGTCCTCTTTTTTGGCTTCCCAGGTGGTGCGATAGTGTTTTCCAGACCGAAAGCTTCCGATCATACTTTGATCTTCTAGTATTTTGGCTTCAAATAGAAAAGCGTGTGCACCATCAAAACAAGATAAATAGAGCTTATCCTCCTGGATGCTTCCTTCTAAAAAGCGATAATCGCCAGTTTCGGTTCGAAAGGTTCCAGTGACCTTATTACCCGATTGTTGAAATTCACCAATAGCTGGGTAGGGGTCTTCTCCGTCCAATCCAAAAGTACAGGCCCATTTTCCACTGACATCCATCATGGGCGCTTTGGTCAAATCTGTAAAGCGTTGATTTCGACCATTGTGAGCGGTAAAGGGAATGCTGTAATTTTCCTTGGTGGTCACCACCCACTCCCCTTGCATCACATTGCCATTATAAAAAGCTTTGATGTAGGATTCATAAACGGGAAAGAAGATAACGATGCTGTCTTTGCCCGTCTTGCGGCTATGGCCGTGAATGATGCTATCTACTCGGATGCGTTCGCTACCATTAATGATTTCTAAGTGAAAATTGGCTTCATCGTCATAAATGAGTTCGAAAATAAAGGGCAGCTCATCTGGGGTAATTTCTTCTAATTTATTGTTGGCAATTTCGGAAAGGGATTTTTCAGCCAAGCCACCAACGATTTCCTTGGGAACAAGCTGTAGGGCACCCCGCCAATAGCCAGGAGCGAGAGAATTATAGGTGTTTTCCATAACAAAACAGCCTGTAAAGCCAAGACATACAAAAAGAACCACAGCCAGGAAAGACCAATTGCGCATATTATTTATCCATTTTTTTAATGCAAAACAGCCAGAAGATGAATACTTTGGCAGATGCGCTAAAATACGGCGATAATTGGAGACCAAAAAATTAATCTTGCCGCCATTGCTGTAGGTCAAGTGCTTTGGAACTTCGAAGCGCTATTTAGAGCGACAAGCGATTTTGAGGCTTTGCCCAATATCTTTGTTTTAGGAAGGTATGATTAGCGCGTATTTTCTCCCTTAAAATGATCTTCTTTGTATTTGAATAAAACATTAAAACTCGTCAGACTACCATAGATGCGTGTGAGGTATTGTTGAAGATTTACTTTTTCCTCATCGCTGAGGTTTTTAGAGCTGTTGATGCGTTGCTCCATGACACGTACGCGGTCGCGAATCATCACAATTTTATGGAAAAAAGTATCTATGGGCATCTCCTTGGATTTGAGCCCTTCATCAGCTGGTTTTAGGACGAGCGTACCGTCAACCCAGCGATCGCCTAATTCTACATTTTCGGAAATGTCTAGCCAATTGCGCAAAATCTTCATTAGGGATTTCTCCGCTGCAGTATAGCTGACTTCGCTGCTTGGGGGAATAGCCTCTATGATTTCCCATTTGTTATAAGTCTTACCAACGTTTTTGATGCCATAGAGGGTAAAACAAACTTCATAGGCGACGGCATGTAGCCGAATAACTACCCCTTCACCATAGGCGGGATGCTTGACACGGGAGCCAATACCGAGAATTTCGGTGCTGATATCATTCATTGAACACTTATTTGGTGGAGCAAATTTTTACTTCTCTAAATTACGATTTTTTTTAATGAATTGTTTCGCTCCACAGGGCTTAAGTACTAGTCTTTGGCACTCGTCTTGGGATGGTAGGCCGTATAGGATTTTCCTTCCTTCAAGATGACTTTGGATTTGTCTTTGAGTAGGAAGCGAACAGGAACCGTTTGTCGCATATCTCCAGATGGAAAATAGACTTCAAAATGTAGGTGCGGCCCACTTGACCAGCCTGTATTACCACTCAGACCAATGACCTCTCCAGCCTCTACTTTTTGGCCTTCCTCTACCAAAACGCCATCTTTTTTCAAATGCCCATAATGGCCAAAGCTGCCATCCTCGTGATAGATAATAATATAGTTGGATAGGGATTGGCAGCGCTTATTTTTACAGCCGCTGTTGGAATCTTCTTTGATCAGCGCTACGATGCCTCCTCTGGCTGCACAGATTTTAGTGCCCTTCTTTAGATTAAAATCCAGGGCATTGATGCCTTTATGTGAAAATCGTCCATTAAAACCTTGGCCAATCAATTGGGTCGTACCAGATTCGTAGGGGAGGAGGTAGACCTGATTGTCGTTGTGGGTGGCATTGATGGCATCCCCAAGTCGAAAAGAGATTTGGTAACTAAAAAAGGCATCTGCGCGTTTGCTGCGCACGAGCTTGACCAGGAATTGTTTTTCCTCTCCTGGATGAATGGCTTTTTTAATCGGCAATTTTTGGTCGGGCTTCATATTGTCCAATCGGTCAAAGGTGAAATTTAAGGTGACAGGACAGAAGGCTTTGGTGGTGGCGTAAAAGTCAATATCTCCATTGGGCAGTTCTACTTCAGTGATGTCAATCAGATCATTTTGAGCAGACAGTGGAGCTAAGCTGGCTATAAAGGCCAAGACCAAAAAAGTGATTTTATTAAGGGACATCTATATGGTTTAAGACAATAGAAAATTAAGATCGCGAATGTAAACGATCTCCAAACAGCAAATTGCACAAAATCCAGCGCTTTTTTTCTAAAGGGATTGTTAAAGTACTGAGCTAAGCTTCAACGTAGTGATCATCCCAATTTTTGACATGGGGTTCTCCCAACTTATCTACGCTCTTTGCGACCAACATGGATACGGTGGCATCGCCAGTAACATTGATTACTGTTCTACACATATCCAATGGGCGATCCACTGCAAAGATTAGGGATAAACCGATGGCCAGCTTTTCAGCTGGTAAGCCAATAGCTTCAAGTACGATGACCAACATGACCATTCCCGCTCCTGGAACTGCTGCAGAGCCAATAGAGGCTAGTGTGGCAGTGATGACAATAGTTAATTGATCAGATAGAGTAAGGTTGAAATCCAGGGCTTGGGCGATAAAAACGGCCGCTACGGCTTGATATAAACTGGTGCCATCCATATTGATGGTGGCGCCCACTGGACAGACAAAGCTACAGACTTCCTTTTCCACACCAAGGTGTTCTTCCACTCGCTCCATCGTAACGGGTAGGGTAGCCGCACTAGAGCTGGTAGAAAAGGCCAGCAACTGAGCGGGCATGATGCCATTGAGGAAATAACCTGGCTTTTTGCCTGTGAAAAGATAGACAACGCTAAGGTATAGCCCTACCATCACCAAAAGACCCAATACCACACAAAAGGCATACATTCCCAAGGCTCTAAATAGATCGGGATTTTGAGTTTCGCCAATAAGTGATGCCAGCAGGGCAAAGACAGCATAGGGAGCAATGAGCATAATGAGGTCGACCATTTTGAGGACCACTTCGTTAAATCCGTCAAAGAAGGCTTTGACAGGGGCTGCCTGTTCGGGTTTGACCAACAAGAGGCTAATACCAAAAAAGATCACAAAAAAGATCACTTGTAGCATGTTCCGATTATCCCCTGCTGCATTAAAAATATTGGAAGGAACCATGTCGACCAGAAATTGCAAAGGCCCCTTAGATTGTTGACTTTGTGCCGCTTCGACCCGCACAGATGCATCTCCAGCAAAAGCCTTTGTGAGTTCGGCAATCGTTTGTTCACTTACCGACTCACCAGGTTGAATGATATTTACCACTAGAAGTCCGATGCTAATAGCCGCTACTGTGGTCAATAGATAGATGCCGACCGTTCTGCCACCAATGGTTGAAAATTTAGAGATGTCTTTTAGGTCAGATATCCCTTTGATCAGCGAGGCGATGATGAGGGGGATGGCGATGAGTTTGAGCAGATTGACGAAGATCGTACCAATGGGTTTGATCCAATCTCGTATAAATCCAGGCCCCCATTCAAATCCAGCGATTAGCCAACCAAATCCAACACCAGCGACCATACCAATAAGTATTTGCCAGTGCAATGCAAGTTTATTCATGGCACATGTTTTTTTGCAAAATAGCAAAAAAAAGCAATTCGGATGGAAGGGTTTAAAGTTTATGGGCTCGGGTCATTTCCCGCTTTCCAGGAGGTCCAGGAATGGATTCAATGTCAAAACCTACTTCCTTAAGTCTTCGTTTGACAATTCCCTTAGCACAGTAGGTCACCAAAAGACCTTCTTTTTTTAAGGC
This sequence comes from Bacteroidota bacterium, assembly GCA_038529855.1. Lineage (GTDB taxonomy): Bacteria > Bacteroidota > Bacteroidia > Chitinophagales > Saprospiraceae > JBCBDH01. The sequence goes on from JBCBDH010000562.1 coordinate 4,338, forward strand.
GCGATGCATGCGTTCGAGCATGGGAATTTCCCAGAGGTGCGGTTGAGCATTGGGCGCAAACACATCGAAGTAGATGATGTCATAGCGATTTTCTTCTTCAATTTGTTCGAAATCAATTTGTTGCTTGAGCAATTTGAAGCAATCGCCAATTTGATGAGGGACATTCCATTCCAATTCGTGAAAATGTAGAAAGGGAACGGCCTCAGTAGACTCTTTAATTAGCTTGGGGTAATTGAGCTGACGCGCTTGTACCATAGA
>JBCBDH010000563.1:0-4590 GCA_038529855.1 Bacteroidota bacterium
ATTTTCGCTGTGTAAGCGATTTGTACCCTTTGTTGATTCAAAGCTAAGAAGAAATCTGCAGCTTAGCCATCCCTTATTATGTTAAAGTGTTTTAATATCCTCAAATTACACTTTTTACTGGATTTGGAGGATGGCAAAGCTGCAGATTTCTTCTTAGCTTTGAATCAACAAAGGGTACAAATCGCTTACACAGCGAAAATGATTATTTCAATAATACGCCGCACTCAGCGGTCATTTCAGCAAAGACAATAGTCACAAATACGATGTCATTCAGCGATTCCTGAGGGGTTTTGACCGCCTCATCGGGTCTAGATACCTATGGCTGCATGGTATTCGTCAGTGGTGAACAGGTTGCTTCAATTATTTGCGAACCAAGTAATTATAGGCTCTCTTACGCCTGTCTGCCACTGACGAATAGCACCCAGTCAACAAAACGAAGAACCTTGGCTATGAAAACCTCTGGGAACCAAACTCCCTAAGGGGGATTAAACACAACAGTCGATTTCAACGAAACGCGGACCAGTACAAAAGATTAATACGCACCTTCTTCATGGGCCAAATTCAATCTACAATCGAATAATTTAGTGGTTTAATCCCCTCTTTTTCCTTTTCCCTGTTACCTTTGCGTGAATTTAGCGTCTGTAAAGACATCAGAATGACCTAGATTGACCTATTCAATTATCCCAATTTGAATTGGCAACAAAATTGTAGAATGAGCAAAGTCATTCAAAGACATTATAAAGGAAAGCAATTAAATTATTTTTTAAGGACTGTAAAATTTATACGTATTTACATCGTTTGTAGTCGGTGGATGCAAGGATCGATCTAAAATAATGAAATCGCTAATCAGCGCATCCCCCCTAAAAAACGTTCATTCAAAGACTCTCATAAATCTATTCATATTTTAATCAAAAACCCTTCAAAGATGATGAAAAACTTGTCACTTCTCTCTCTGTTAATCCTAGCTACTGCTTTACTGACCATGACTTCTTGTGGTGACGATGACAGTGGAACTACCATTGTACTCGGGCCAACTGTAGAGTTATTAATGGAAGCTGGCTTTATTAGCGCTGATGCTAATGTCGCTCCTGGTGATGAATTCACTGTTAGACTAAATGCTCAGAAAGGAGACAATCCTTTGAGAGCTATGACCGTATACGAAGACGGTGTGGCTATCGACTTGAATAGAGTACAGGTTGATGGCGCTCCAGCAGGTGCCAATCCTAAATTGATCACTGGTACAGACGTAGATGGCCTAACTTGGGACGTTACTGTTACTGCTCACACAGATGGTGCTACTCGCACTTATGAATTTGAAATTCAGGATGAAGGTAATAATGTACAGGATGCATCTATCAATATCACAACGGATGCGACCCCACCAAGTATAACAACTTCAGGATCAGGCACTTTCAATGATATTGCTACAAGTTCTTTGGTCTCTGTTCCAATCACTGTCAATGCTGGTTCTGGCAACTTAAGCACTATCGCGGTATTTGAAAATGCCACTTTAATGGATGCTGATCGCCTCTTCTACAATGATGTCAATGTTGCATTCACAGCCAATCCAGAAACTTTCCCTACAGAAGATCAATTGAATTTTGATGGAGAAATCCTAATCCGTTCTAATGATGCTGCTGGTACAAATGGCTACACCATCGAAGTAACCGATGAAAATGGCGAAACAGCTACGCTTGACATTACCATTAATACAGGGACCCCTATCGATCAGGAGTTCACTGCATTATTATTGGTTAATGCTGATGGCCCAGACCCAGAAGGTGGTTTGGATTTGGACAATGGTACGACAGTATCTGTCAATTCTGCGGAGGCTGAAATCGTTGACAAAGGTATTGATCTTAGCTTACCTGCAAGCGATAACTGGCTTCAGCAGATCGAAGCAGCCAATGGTGCTGAACTTCGCGTTCCCGATTTGACCGTCAGTGAAAACTTCACTTATGAAGGTGCAACAAGCAAAGAGGCCATCCGTGCTGCTTTTGACTCTGGTATAGCACCAAGTGATCAAAAAGTAGTTGTAGATGATCTTTTCTTGGTCAAGCGTGGCGACGACCACTTCTTGCTTAAAGTGGTAGAAGTCTCTCCTACCAATAATAATAATGAAGATTTCTACAGATTTGATGTGAAGCAAGCCCTTCAATAAGATACCGTATCATTTCGAACGATTAAGCTTCGAAATAAGATGATGAAATAGCGCTCCAAATTGGTCGAATTGACTGATTTGGGGCGTTTTAGTTTTGGAATGCCTGCCAAGTCTTTAGGGCCAACTGCCGCGTCAACTCCTCTATGTAATAACTACCAGCAGCGGGATCGACCACTCGATCCAGATGGCTTTCCATTTTTAGTAGATGATGGATATTTCGAGCTACTCGACGGGTAAACTCGCCAGGCTCACTCTGTGTAGCAGCATCTGCAGGACGAAGGTAAAGGACATCTACCCCACCCAGAACGGCTGACATGGCCTGAGAAGTAGCGCGGATCATATTGACATGGATATCTTCTGTTTGAGAAGAAAGGGCCAGATGAGCGCTTAAGGGAGCCAGCTGGACGGTGCTTAAGCCATAGGCAGCGGTCAAATTGGCCCAAAGGATTTGTAGGGCGCGAAGCTTGGCGATTTCTACGAAGTAGGACGTTCCTATGGTCAATTCCAATTGCAGGAGCGAAGCGGCTCGGTCGGGGCTTAGGCCCTGTTTGGTGAGGAAATTTAGGAGATCGCGGGACTGAGTCAGGAGTACGAGTAGCTCAGCGCTGGCTGTTTGTCTTTGTGCGCGGTGGAGCGAGGGAGGAGCGAGACTAATGCGAAAATGTTGGTGATGGGCTAATACAGTTTGGAGGAGCGCAAGAAATTCGGGATTTTGGTATTGATCAGGGGCAGCGTGGAGGCTAAAGCGGATATCGCTCCAATCCTCATACCGATCCTTCAAATAGTCCAACCAGTGTTTTAGCAATTTTTCGGGCGGGAATCCAGACAATGCAAAGTGGATTCGGATGAACTTCAGTTCAACACCAGCTAATAACTGTTTGAAGGAAGCTGGGCTTAGTACACTGTTTGCGGTCATTTGAAAGCAGAGCAGCTCTAGCCCATTATTGAGTTCTTTAAGTAGCTGTTGATTAAGCGTTTTCAGGGCTGTTGTCCAAGAAAAGTGAGCGGCGATCGTCCAAGTATTGGCGACTGCTTTGAGTGGCTGAATGTTTTTTTGTTTTTGCTCTTCAGCGGAAAAGTAAGGTGAAATTTCAATTCCTTCTTCTACCGCCCAGTTAATATCATCCAAAGGCCGCCCTTTCAGCTCTTTAGCGACTTTTTCCATCCAATTTTGGCGGCTGATTGGGGCAAATTCACTAAATAAGTTTTCTCTATTGTCCATCGAAATATATAATCAAAGAAAATGGGGTAAAATGAAAACAAATCTACTCGTAAAACAATTGTAAAGGTAGAGCAAAAAATTCACTAATAACTCTAGTTAAAAAAAAATTGCGGGATAGCATTTTTCACATGAATTGCCTATCTTTGCAAGGAGATGTCTCTTAATTAGACTTAATCTAAATAACGAAGTAAATGAATAAGCAGCGATTAATTTATCTCGATAATAATGCGACTACGCCTTGTGATCCGCGCGTAGTGGATGCGATGGTCCCCTTCTTCTATCAGCATCCAGGGAATGCTGCAAGCCGCAACCATCCATTTGGTTGGGTAGCAGAGGAAGCAGTTGATTATGCCCGAGATCAAATTGCGAACTTGATCAATGTGGACGGGAAGGAAATCATTTTCACTTCTGGTGCTACGGAAGCAGACAATCTGGGTATTAAAGGCGTATTTGAAATGTACCGCCGCAAAGGAAATCATATTATTACCTTGACCACTGAGCACAAAGCCGTACTCGATACTTGCAAGAAGATTGAAAAAGTGGGTGGAGAGGTGACTTATTTGGAAGTGGAACCCGATGGTCGGGTAAGCCTTGAGAAATTGGAGGCGGCCATTAAAGATAATACGATTCTAATTTCTATAATGTGGGCTAATAATGAGACTGGCGTTATTCAGCCGATGAAAGAGATTGGGGAAATTTGCGCGAAGCACGGTGTTTTGTTTATGAGTGATGCCACACAAGTAGTAGGTAAGATTCCAGTAGATCCCAAAGCACTTGGAATCCACCTCATGGCTTTCACTGCACATAAAATGTATGGCCCCAAAGGAGTAGGAGCGCTATTTGTCAATCGCAAAAAGCCCAGAGTAAAGGTAACGGCCCAGATGGACGGGGGTGGTCACGAGCGCGGTATGCGTTCTGGTACCCTTAATGTTCCTGGCATTGTAGGCTTTGGTAAGGCAGCTGAAATTGCGGCCAAGGAGATGGAAGGAGAGATGAAGCGACTGGAGGTATTACGCGACAAATTAGAGAAAGCCTTTATGGACCAAGTAGAAGAGGTCTATATCAATGGTAGCAAAGAGCATCGGATGCCGCATGTCACCAATCTTTCCTTCAAACATGTTGAAGGAGAGGGCTTAATGATGACATTTAATCAAGAAATTGCTGTATCTTCAGGATCGGCATGTACATCTGCCTCTCTCGAACCCTC
>JBCBDH010000564.1:0-4588 GCA_038529855.1 Bacteroidota bacterium
CTTCTCTCTCCTCCCTTCTCTCTCCTCCCTTCTCTCAAACCCACCCCAACCCCTGTAATAATTTTGTGATACTTTCTATCAATCTCTGTGATGATAGCCGCTGGAAAAGCTCGCACTTTTGTCTTATACAAAACGGGACAACCAACTAGTTCTCATAAAAAACCTTCAATCATGACACTAGAACCAAAAAATATCCTCCACTACTTTCCTATTTTTAGTAGCCTCCGCCCTAGCGAGATCACTTACCTTCGCCAACACCTAAGACACAAAACCTATCAGCGAGGAGAGATGATCTATCGCCCAGGTATGGAAGCCAATCAATTGTATTTTCTAATGGATGGACGAGTGAAAATCGGGACTTATTCCGATGAAGATAGAGAAGTACTCTTGTCTGTAAGTCACCAGAATGAAGTCTTTGGATTGGAGAGCCTATTGGGAGTTGCGAAGCATCAGTACTTTGCCCGAGCGCATAAAGATAAGGTTCGCTTAATGATATTGGATGGACGAGTGATGCAGAATATATTGGAGCAAAACAGCATTTTCTGTGCAAACCTTTTGCGCCACAGCATCCAGAAAAAGATGCAAATTGAGCATCGTATGGAATCGCTATTCTTTAAAAATTCCAGACAGCGGATTACCAATTATCTCAAGAGCTTACTGCTGAATTTTGGCCGCCCTGTGGGTTATGAGCATTACCTCAAAACCAAATTGACACATGAAGAAATCGCCAAACTGACCAATACCTCGCGACAAACTGTGACAACGGTCTTTAATCACCTCAAAAAGCAAAACATCATTCATTACAATCGCTCAGGTATCCTGGTTAGGGATATGGAACAGCTTAAATAGGCCATCCCATAAACCACCCTCTAGCTATTTTGTTACATAAACAGTTTTTTAAAAGCCCCAGATTATTCATTCACAATGCAAAATTTATGAAAGAGATCTTGTTTTTCTGCCTGCTTAGCATGGCTTTAATCCATACAGCTTGCTCTCAAAGTCAAAAGACCGTAAACAGCTTTAGCGAACTGCCTCAGCAAATTGAAAATCCCGAAGCATACAATAAACTAAGTGACGAAGAGGCTTATGTCATTTTACAGAAAGGGACAGAATACCCAGGAACAGGCATGTACAACAAACACAAAGGAAAGGGCACTTATATTTGTAAACAGTGTAATGCGCCTTTATTCCGTTCAGAAGATAAGTTTGACTCAGGTACGGGCTGGCCCAGTTACGATGATACTATTGGAGAGAATGTCAAGGAGCTTCCTGATGCTGATGGTCGACGAGTAGAAATCGTATGTAATAATTGTGATGGTCACTTAGGCCATGTCTTCAGAGGAGAAGGGTTTACAGAAAAAATGACGCGACATTGTGTCAACTCAGTAAGTTTGAATTTTGTGGAGGAGGAGGAGCAATAGTTATTCTAAGCTCAACCAACCCAGTACTTTCGAATCGCGAATGTACCAACGCCCATTGCGCTCAGTGAGTTTATAGCGCGTGCGACTAAATGGCCCGACATTTTGTTGGGCCACTTCTATATAAGTCGCCTCTACAGCAGAGATGATGGCGACGTGCCCAAAGGTTTGGCTACCAAATACCAAAATATCATCGACCCTAGGTTTGCGACGACTCCCATTGCGATATTGATACATCGCCCGATCAGCATTATAGGCGCCGTTCTGAAGAAAGAGGTTGAAAAAGTCTTTGGCATGGCCCCAGGTATTGGGCATTTTGTGATGAAGGTACTCGTAATAATAGCGTTTTACAAATTCGACACACTGCCATTTTAAGCCATAATTATAGCCATTGGGGCCTTTGCTTCTACCAGCCGTATTGTGCATATCGCCATTATAATAGATAGGAATACCATTATAGCGATCAATCTCCTCTCCAACAACCATTTTATTTTCGCCTACTTTTTCTTTTATGGTCACAACGGCCTCTCCCATTTCACTTTCAGGCAGCTTAGGTGCTTGGCTACAAGCCCATACAGATAGCAATACAAATAGACAGGATAATCGTTTAAGCATAGTTTGTTTAATCAAAGCAGTTGAACAGAGGGAGATCATACAGGGACGATTCTCCATGCTATTTACTACTTATTTAATTGATAAAGATAGCTAAGAGCATGTTGGGATTTTGGTCTTCTGGCCGAAAATAGTCATTTTTTTGATTGGACGAGGCGTAGGTTTGGGGTCGTAGCCTGAGCTACGAAACCCAGTTCTACAACGAAGTATAAGCAATAAAAGGGCATTTGTAGGTCGATTATTAAATTCCCAACATGCTCTTATTTTTTTGTCCATAGAAAAGGGGCTTTGGAGATCAACTCCAAAGCCCCTTTTGATATAAGCATTGGAGTAAGCGAGCTTACTCCAATACCCATTTAGGTTTAGCGGATAACCAACTTCTGTATAGCCATTCCTCTATCTGTGTTCAAGCGAACAAAGTAGAAGCCAGCTGCCAAATCAGCAATGTTCAGATTTAAGGTCTGTGGAACATTGCTATCCGTTGTCAGCGCACGGCTCAATACCTCGCGTCCGTCAATGGTCAAAATGCTCAAGATGGCATCTTCAGACTCTTGGTTGTTGAGGTAAATATTGAGTTCGTTTTCTGCTGGATTTGGGAAGACCTTCATGTCAACAGAACCAGTCTGAATCAAATCTTCTGTACTGGTACCCAATTGAGAATTAACGATGGTTCCTCTTTCAGGAGCCGTATCACAGTTGTTATCTCCTTGGTCAGAAGAAACACATGCTTCTGTGTCATAGTTGATCATATCCATGATTTCAATATCATCAATAAACCAACCAATGTAAGTCGCTGCAGGTGCATCATCACCATCTGTACCAAAATTGAAGCGGATAAATATTTCTTCGCCTATGTATTCGCTCAGGTCTACATAGGTATCCGTCCATTCTGAGTTTTGACCAGAGAATCCAGAGAGGTTTGGAATAACGAAAGTGAAGTAAGAGATGCCTCCTGGATAACCATTACGGAAAACCTTCTCACCTGGGATACGATTATAAACACCATCTAGTGGATCACTGTCTGTCGTAATTTCGAGAATACCACCATCAATACCTGGCTTGGTATCGTAGCTTTGGTAGAAGCGAAGTACTGGATTAGCACCAGTAACCGTAATAGGCTCTTGGTTGAACAATTGCTGCTGGCTAGACTCTTCAATCCAGTTAACCCCCCATGAGCTACTTCCCGTATTGGCATTGGCACTGGTGATGCCCCAATTGTTACCTGGATTAGGATCAATAGCAGAACGAGAGAACCAGAATTCATCCGTTTCTGCTGGATCATACCACTTCTGAGAAGAGAATAAACCAGTAGAGGTCTCAAGAACAAAGCTAAACTCAATTTCGTCAAGTGTTTGCAGATCGCCCAATTCAACAGAGAGCATATCTCCACTTGTATTGGCTGTCAAACCATTGGTAATTGAACCTGCCTTGTAGGTCGTTCCATTTGGAAGAATATCTGTGACAACAACATTGGTTGCCGCATCATCTTTGTGGTTGACGACTCTAATAGTTACCGTAAGATCATCACCAGCTTCTACTAGTGGTGTAACTGTTTTACTGATTTTCAATTCTTTAATACAAGTAGGTAGAACTTCAAAGTCTTCTGATTGATCGCCAGAGCTTGAACCCACCCCTTGATCTGCAAAATAGCCAATACCTCTACGGGCAAATACTTCCCAGATTAAGCACTGATTGTCACCATTGAAGTTCAATTCATCTGCTTCAAGAACCGCATCGCGAAGATCGACATAACCAGGACCACAAGGAGCTAGTTTCATCCCGTCGATGAACAAGCGATTAAACATGTTATTTCCACCAGAACCATTCACGAGGTCTTCATCAAAACCATATTCATCTACAAAGGCCCAGTGTAAGTCCCACATAACGGTTGCCCAAATCTCACCAATGGCGTGTACTCCATTACTAGTGGCCAAATCGCCATAAGTCAGTGGGTTAACGCTCATATCTGTAGAGTAGGGGAAACGGCGGATACCTTTTCCATTATTGGGTTCACCAATGGCGAAAGTTCCTACACCACGACGCTGTTCGCCACTGTCTCCTTCGCGAACGGTCATCACCAATGCCATCAAATCACTAATTCCTTCAGAAGCAGTCTCTGCATTGAAGATACAACCACTATTGGATGGACCACCAACGATACGGCTAGATACACCGTGCCCCACTTCGTGAGCAATGATTCCATTATCAAAATCACCGTCAAGGAAATCTGGACCATTATAGGTAGGCTGATTCAAGGTTACTTCCAGTCCACTACCTGCAAATTGGCGAATGGTAGCGCAATCTACGCTAGAGATAAAGACAACAGGGATGGTTACTTGAGCACCGTCTAAACCAGGTGCCATAGTAAGCAAGGCATCTTCAAAGTTACAGATGATTACGCCAATAGCGCCACTTTCTTCTGCCAATAGGGCCTTAGTTCCAAACTCACAACCACCACGGTCGATCAAAGCAATTTTCTGATCAAGCTCAGCAGCATTATCAGCAGGTTCACATCCGTCAATGATGGAACAGCGAGTCCATTGATTACTGACGGATGT
>JBCBDH010000565.1:0-4581 GCA_038529855.1 Bacteroidota bacterium
TTAAAAAAGGCCGCTTTGGTAAATGGGTTTTTTTAACATCCAAAGCTGGCAATTAGATTAGATAAATGCTCAATAAATAGTTAATTTGCTTTAAGCGCTGCCTCCAAATAAGCGCTAAATCATCCATTATCCAATCCTAAATCGTCTAAAATGGCTATTCTTCAACTCCATGTCAATGGTACAAAACGAGAGCTTGATGTGGCAGCAGATACTCCGCTGCTCTGGGTTTTGAGAGATCATCTCCAACTCGTTGGTACTAAATTCGGCTGTGGTATCGCACAATGTGGTGCCTGTACCGTACACCTCAATGGCAAACCAATGCGCTCCTGCTCCGTGCCTGTTTCGGCTGCCAATGGTCAAAAAATAACCACCATAGAAGGACTCTCCAAAGAGGGAGATCATCCCGTGCAAAAAGCCTGGGTTGAGCACGATGTCCCTCAATGCGGTTATTGTCAAGCTGGGCAAATTATGAGTGCGGCTGCCCTGCTTGAGGAAAATCCTGATCCCAGCGATCAAGAGATTGATGCCGCTATGAATGGCAATATCTGCCGCTGTGGAACCTATGTTCGAATCAAAGCAGCCATTAAGACCGCTGCTGAAGAAATGAAGTAAAGCCCTAAAATCCCTTGCTTATGACTTTGGTAAAAACAACTTATAATAGACGCTCTTTTTTAAAAGCCTCTACCCTGGCAGGTGGAGGGATGCTCCTTGGTTTCAATTGGCTGGCCTCTTGCAATACACCTACTCCTGAGCAGGTGCTGCAAATGCCTGAGGAGTGGTTCAATATCAATGCTTTTTTAAAGATTGGCGATAACGGCATCGTGACCATCATGTCGCCCAATCCAGAAATTGGTCAAAATGTAAAGACTTCCATGCCAATGATTGTGGCAGAGGAGTTGGATGTAGATTGGAATAAAGTAGTGGTAGAACAGGCTGGTTTGAATACCCAGAAATACACTAGACAATTAGCAGGTGGATCTCAGTCTATTCGCAAAGGCTGGCAAAGCCTTCGAATGGCGGGAGCAACTGCGCGAAGAATGCTGTTGGAAGCTGCCGCTGAGCAATGGCAAGTCCCTGTTGATGAGCTGACGACAGAGGCTGGAATGGTCCATCACAAAGCCTCTAATCAGTCAATCGGCTATGGAGAGCTTGCCGCCACTGCAGGAAATCGTCCCGTACCAGAGGAAGTGCAGCTCAAAGATCACAAGGATTTTAAGATCATTGGAACGAGTCGCAAAAATGTGGATTCCAAAAAAATAGTGAAAGGCGAAGCCTTATTTGGCCTGGATGTCCAACGTGAAGGAATGCTCATCGCTATGATCGAACATCCTCCCGCTTTTGGTATGAAAATCAAATCCCTTGACGATTCCGTCGCAAGGGCCATGCCCGGAATCCGCGATGTCCTGGTCATTGATACGACTACACCTGAAGGAGCGGAAAAACAATGGTCAGATGTCAATGCTTTCAACGAATTGGTTGCCGTAGTTGGTGAATCAACTTGGCAGGTGATGAAGGCCAAGAAAGCTCTAAAAATTGAATGGGAAGCAGTAGGCGAATTGGAAAGTAGTGCAGACCATCAGGCTGAACTCAGTGCCTTGATGGAAAAGGCACAAGATAATCCAGCGAGAAAAGATGGAAACCCTGACGCTGCTTTTGGCCAAGCTGCCCAAATCATCGAGAAAACCTACAGTGCACCCTTCCTCGCTCACAATACGATGGAGCCCATGAATTTCTTTGCCGACGTCAAAGCAGACCGTGCAGAGCTATTGGGCCCTATTCAAACTCCAGAATATCTTCGCAAATCAGTGGCTCCAATTTTGGGGATGACAGAAGATCAGATCGACATCATGATGACGCGAATGGGAGGCGGATTTGGCCGTCGCTTGTATGGCCATTTTGCTTTAGAAGCTGCAGTGATTTCTCAAAAAGTACAAGCCCCTGTTAAACTAGTGTATACACGCGAAGATGACATGACCCAAGGCACTTATCGCCCTGCTTATAAAGTCGTCTACCGCGCTGCACTGGATGAACAAAATCAACTTACGGCCTTTCATCTGAGAGGGGCAGGTACACACGGTAGTCCAATATTTGCCAATCGCTTCCCCGCAGGAGCTGTTGATCATTACCTGGCTGAAAGTCATGGCAAGGATAGCAATATCTCTACTGGCGCTTGGCGGGCTCCTCGCTCCAATTTCATCGCTTGTGCCGAACAGTCTTTCCTAGACGAAGTAGCAGAAGCAGCTGGTAAAGATCCCATTGATTTTCGTCTTGAGCTTTTTGAACGTGCAAAGGCCAATCCAGTGGGTGAGAATAATGATTATGATGCAGATCGCTATGCTGGGGTATTGAAGCTGGTGCGCGAAAAATCTGCCTGGGATGAGCCTCAGGAAGGCGTCTTTCGAGGCGTTTCCGCTTATTATTGCCATAATTCTTATGTTGCACAAGTGGTCGATGTCGTGCTGGAGAAGGATTTACCAAAGATAAAAAAGGTTTGGTGTGCAGTAGATTGTGGTATAGTCGTTAATCCAGATGCGGCCTTGAATCAAATTGAAGGTGGTATTATTGATGGTATCGGACATGCGATGTACAGCGCGATGACTTTTAAAGATGGAAAACCCGAGCAAAATAATTTTCATCGCTATCGACTGATCCGCCACAGTGAAGCACCACTAGAAATCGAGACCTTCTTTGTTGACAATGGCATTGATCCTACGGGACTTGGAGAGCCTTCGCTGCCCCCCATTGCTGCCGCACTTGCCAATGCAATGGCCAAAGCGACAGGAGAGCGGCTCTACCATCAGCCATTTGTCCAAAATAAATCCATATTGGGCTAAACTATGGATTTCAGTCTCTACTGGTTTATGCTGCCAGTAGCCGTTTTGGTGGCCACCGTAGCCATGATGAGCGGTATTGCGGGAGCAGCGATGTTTATGCCGATATTTCTTTTGGCTTTCCCTCTTTTAGGAGAAGCCTATATCATTGACAATCCTACGGCTTCCATCGCTGCTGCCCTTTTGACTTCTACCTTTGGATTTAGCTCTGGTTTTGTAGGCTATTATCGAAGGCGACTGATCGACTATCAGCAATGTTATCCATTTCTATATTTAGCCATTCCTGTGGCGATTATTGGGGCTCTACTCTCTCCTCTATTTAGTCCCAATGGCATTCGACTTGCTTATGGTTTATTGATGCTGGTCTTAGCCTACAGTCTACTCAGAGGGGAAGGCACTACGGCCACTTCTCCTCCTTCCAATCGCCAACCTCTTGTTCGTCTGCAAGATCAAGCTGGAAAGGTTTATGAATATAGGCATGCTAAAGCCAAATGGGGTCCTACCCTACTAGGTGGATTACTCACTGGGATGCTCTCGACGGGGATTGGGGAAGTGGTGATGCCGCAATTGGTAAAAGGAGCCAGGATTCCAGTTCCTGTAGCGGCGGCGACCTCAGTGATGATTGTGATTTTGACTTTCTTTTTTGCGGCTTGTACCCATTTGGTTTTATTGATAAGTAAGGGAGGGCTATCGGCTGTACCTTGGCATTTAGTGGCTTATACGATACCTGGGGTGATTATTGGGGGGCAAATTGGGCCGAGCTTACAGGGGCGAGTGCAGCGAGCAGTGATGGTGAAGTCGATTGCTATTGTTTTTTTATTGATAGGTATTGCCATGCTATGGGCCGTTCTTCCCCAACTTTTTCAATAGCTAGTAAGGACTTGCATAAGCAGTGAATTTCTTGCAATTTATCAGGCGGGGATATCCCTAAATCTTTTTTATCCTTCATTATCGACATCGCATGAAAAAATTAAGTACCCATTCTTATCTTTTGCGCGAAGAGCGACAAGCACTGCTCAAAAAGGACGATCTTCGAGCTTCTTTGGAAATAGCTCGCCATCTCGTTCTAATTATTGCTGCTTTTGTGTTGGTGGGCATATGGCCCAATGCGCTCAGTATTATCGTAGCCTTGTTTATTTTGGGTGGGCAGCAATTGGCTTGTGCCATTTTAATGCACGACTGTGCTCATCGCTCGATGTTTGTGCAGCCCAAATGGAATGACTGGGTGGGTAAATGGCTAGGGGCCTATCCCATTTTTCAAGATATGTTGGTTTATCGTCCTTATCATATACAGCATCACATCCATACTGGTACGGCGGATGATCCAGATTTACTCCTCACCCGTGGCTATCCAACCAGCCGGCAAAGTATGCTCAGGAAAATTTCTCGCGATTTATTGGGAATGACGGGGCTAAAAACTTATGCCGCATTATTGGGCATTCACTTGGGCTTTTTAACCTATAATACGAATGGTCAACTGATCAAAGTCGCTCAAACAAATAGATCATTTGGGGATATTGGAAGGGCTTTTTGGAATAAACTAAGCGGTCCTATTTTGACCAATGTATTGCTCTATAGTGTGCTGGCCCTATTGGGTCAAGGATGGCTTTATTCACTTTGGGTCATTGCTATGCTCACTACTTTTCAGTTTTCCCTGCGTATTCGATCCATGGCGGAACATGCAATGGTTAAAGATACGGAGGATCCTATTCGAAATACGCGTACCACTTATGCCAGTCTGATAGAGCGC
>JBCBDH010000566.1:0-4572 GCA_038529855.1 Bacteroidota bacterium
CAAATGATAATCAAAAACCTTGAAATTGAATTATCCTGTGTTAAGCGTGTCATACTGAAGTGTTTATTACAAGGGAAGAATTCCTGCTTCTATTCCCAGCTTTATATTGGTTTCTTCTTGAGCACTTAAATGAAACAAATGAAGTAGTAATACAATTTGTAATAAACACTTCAGTATGACACGCTTAACACAGGATAATTCAATTTCAAGGTTTTTGATTATCATTTGTATTCTTGTTGCTATAGATGAACTAGCCATTATTGGCATCTAATTGTTGCCAACTAGTCTACACCCTCCCCTAAATACACCTACATCCCCTATCAAGCTAAATATACAAATTCCCCTCCCTTCCTCATCAGGGAGGGTTAGGAAAATCAAAAAATATTTGGTATATCATATACACCTGATCATTTGGCCAAACGCCCAAATGCAGCGTGAGGACAATTACGACAAAAGCCAATTCACAGAATGTAGCGTATCTTTGAATAGTATCGTTACCTTTTGTAAAGAGTCAAGGATGTCTCTTGAACTTCCCGCTTGTGTGGACCTAAGGTCAACCTTACATTATGCTAGCTGCTTTTCAGCTTGCAATTCTTTAATCCGTTTTACAATTGGTTCTATGCTTGACTTGTCCATATAGTCAAAGCCATAACGTTCATCTTTGCTTGCCTCGCGGTTGGAGTTAAAAAGCGACCCTATCCACAACATCAGTTTTACTGGCCAACTGATTTTGGAATGGTCTAACTTACCTCGCAAGCCAATGTGCTCTACTTGCGACAATAATTCCACAGGATATGAATTGCTTACCCATGTGTTGAGTCTTTCACTGGGACCAGCACCTGAAACTGAAAAGAGAATTTTTACTCTCCCATTGAGCTTAGCGAAATTCTTTTTCACCCAATGTCTATTGGATAGTTTAAAATAAAGGACAGAACTCCCCAATACCAAAAAATCAAATTTCGTAAGATCAGTATTGTCCTTATTAATATCAAATACTGGTAGGGCTGTGGCTTCACTTATCCATTCCGCATACTGTTTTGTACTACCGTATTTGCCTGAGTAAAAAATGGCTCCGTTCATATTGGTTTATTTATTTTGTTATTGTTTTATCAAAATTATTCTATGTCTTAGCTATCCTTCTTTAGACATGTGTAGTAAAATTTTTCCGCCAGTCATCTGCTTGGTATACGCCTTGATAGCTGCTTGCACTTCACGAAGGGGGTAGCTTATGCGAATATCACTTTTAAGATCGTGGGGTATTTGTCGCTGGGCGCGTCTCCACAGCTTCATTATTTTCAACAGACTTTGTTGCTTGATCCAAGGCCCTAGCCAGAAACCGTCCACCCGTTTGTTTTCAAATATGAACTGGTCAGGACTTACTTGCACCTGCTGTTGCGACAGTGCACTATACACAATCACCTTGCTATTTTGCGGCATAGCTTTCATGACCTTATTCGTCAATTCGCCAGCCACTGCATCAAAGGCTAAATGAGTATTGCTTTGATGACATATATCCTGGAGTCGTTCCTCAAATCCTGCTTCATTGCTATTCAATACGATATCAGCCCCTTGTATCTTTAGCAGGTCTACTTGCTGATCTCTGCGTACAATATTGACGACTTGTATGCCTTCCTTTCGCCCTAATTTATTCACCATTTGACCAAGTGAACTAGCCGCTGCAGTCAACAGAATGGCTTGATGCCTCCCCTTTTTTGTTATGTCCATAAAAGCCGTAGCTGTTAAGGGGTTGATGATAGACATGGCGCCCTGCTCCAAACTTAGTGATTCATCTAAGGGCAATACCCCTCCTTGGGCGCTTTTAATAACATACTCTGACCAGACCCCTCCACCTACTCCCCAACCCGCACAAGCCACTTTCTTACCCATGAAATAGTTGGCCATAAATCCTGGCCCCGCAGCAACTACTTCGCCTGAACCTTCTCCACCAGGAACAATAGGGGCTGGATCATTGAAGCCATAATGACCTTTCAGTGTAGCCAAATCTGAAGGATTAATTGGAGAGAAGGCGACTTTGACCAAGACTTCATTTTTTCCTGGACGGGGTACGGGGCGTTGCTCCATACTGATGGCCGCTGCACCTTCATAAGCGTTCAGAACAGCAACGGTCATTGTATCTGGAATATTCATTTTTTTCATGATGATTGTTAGCTTTTATTCATGACAATGGAGGGGCATATGACCACCCTTTTATTTCCACCCATTAAACTTTAGGATTATCCACTCATGGGTCCAAATACAATGGCTTCATTTCCAATTTCCAATAGCTCACAACTCTTGGAGTAACTATCGTTTTGCAGCTCGATCTGAAAGGTCAAACCTGCTTTTTCTGGGGAGGAGGCAATGGGTAACCAGCGATAGGGCAAATCCAGTTCCATCACTTTTGGCTTGCGCAATCGCAATACTACATATTCGCCTTTTTGATGCTCAAACTCAGCGGGCTTGGTAAAGGTCAGGGTGAGTGTTTGGTCATCAATTTGCTCTTTGGATTTCAGGGTGATGATCCTGTTGTCTTGAAAGTGGGCAGCATCTTTTTCAGACCAAATTTTGTCTTTATTCATTTGTAAGGCTGCAAGAAAACCTCCCGTAATGCTTCCTTCAAAACCACCACCAGGAAATGCCCAAGCTGAAGCAAAGTAAATATTGGGAATCGAAATCGTATTTCTAAAGCGTTTACTTGCGGTGTAATCCAATGTTTGCGCATAGCCATAGACTGAACCTGTGGGATTAGAGGTGTAGCGCTGTATGGTTTTGGAAGTGGATACCTCATAATACTCAATGCTTTCTCGTATGCCAGGATAGCGCTCTTCCAATCGCTGGAGCAATATTTGCGCGACTTCTTCCTTTTTGGCTTTATACTCTTCTTTGCTTAAGTCCTTCCATTGATCAATATAGTCAACGGCACAGATCACCCCTTCAGATTTATCAGGTGGTGCCAATTGTGCATCTACCTTGCCATAGTCAACAAAAATAAAGCTGCGCTTAGTCCAGTCGCCCAAGTGGTTAGGCTTTATATCCTTTAGTGATTTTACTCCAATGCCTCTGAAATAATTGGAATAATGTTCTACTCCAAATTGAGCGACATCCGTTTTGAAACCCAGATAAAGACAAAGCAGGGAGCAAGAATTGGCTTTGCCGTTGATTTTTTGTTTGAGTTGTGTGGCATAAGGTTCATCCAGCAAATTGGGTGCTGCGGGAATGGCACAATTGACTACCACATTGTCACAAGAGACTGTTTCAATTTTTGAGCTATGATTAAAATGATCACGGAAAGTGACTCCTGTTGCTTTGCCATTAGTTGTCTGAATTTTCTCTACTCTTTTTCCCAGTAAAACTTTGCCACCATGCTTTTCGATATAAGTGGCCAAATGATTGGAAAGCTGCTGTGAACCGCCTTTGATAAAACGTCCACCATCCCCTACAAAACCTGAAAATGGCAACCCAAAATAGAACATGGATAAAGTGTATGGGTCGTCGCTCCAATAAGCAAGGTGAGCAGTGATATCAAGCTTGGCTTCTTCATTGGTGATGTATTTGTCTAACCATGACCCAACAGTATGTTTGGTGCCTTCAACCAGATTGGTATAAAGCAAGGGCATGAGCGGATAAATGAGCTTGCTCAATAAAGGGGAGCGAGGCAGGGTGTTGACCTCTTTCCGTATGCCAGTAATAAGCTTAAAAAATCGTTTGATGCCTTTTTCGTCTTCTGGATATTTGCTAACCAGGGCTTGGGTCGCTTTTTCAATGCCGTGGGGAAAGACAAATTTCTCTTTTTCTGAAACCACCGCAAAAAACTCAGGCACTTTCAGGAAGTCCACAGATTGTTCTACTTCTAATAGGTCAAATATTTGGGGGATTGCACCATGCGCTACCATGCCACTCATTTCGTGCAGCCCAACCTCTACGATAAAATCGCCTCGCTTAAAGGTGGTAGCACAACCACCTGATTTATAGTGCTGTTCTATCAAGAGCACTTTCTTTCCAAATTTTGAGAGGGTAGCTCCAGCCGTTAATCCAGCCAGACCACCTCCAATGATGATGGTGTTGTATCTCATGTTGATTTTATTTTTTACTTAGTTTTTTTAAGACACGTCTAAATCTAGTTTCACTGATGTAGTGTTCTGCGGCTAATTCTCCAGTATCAAGCAGCTTGAAAGCTCCATAAATCGAAAGGGCATTCTGAACTTCCTGAGCATTGGAAGGTTCCAAAATTTTGAGCGGGAGCTGCTATTCGTTACCTACAGCTTGTATCGCATAGACAGAATGAACAAGACAGGGACATTGATGAGTACAGACAAGGTGAAATATTGTCTTTTCCAAAGGATCTAAATCATAATCAAATTCTTTAGTAAATCAATTTATCGCAATGATTTTTGTCATAGCAATACATGATATTGGTCAATCAAGGTTGATCCCAATCGCTTCATCTAGGTTTTCGATCATATCTAACATCAAAAAATCATTGACTCATAGTCAGCAGATAGTAGACCTTGCGGTTGGGATCAACCTTGATTGACCAATATCATGTATCGCAATGATTTTTGTCAT
Source organism: Bacteroidota bacterium (assembly GCA_038529855.1). Taxonomy (GTDB): domain Bacteria; phylum Bacteroidota; class Bacteroidia; order Chitinophagales; family Saprospiraceae; genus JBCBDH01. Next base: position 4,567 of record JBCBDH010000566.1, read on the forward strand.
AGCAAT
>JBCBDH010000567.1:0-4562 GCA_038529855.1 Bacteroidota bacterium
TCAGCGAGTATACAGTAGCCTGGCTTGCAGCAGATAGTCCACACGGCTATGAATTGGCGCTTAAGTGGATCAAGGCGAAGGCTGAGCATACTGCTGCTGCTGGTTGGTCAACGCTTTCCAGCTGGATGTCTATCAAAGCAGATGATGAATTAGATATCGCTACCTTGGAGGATTTATTGGACCAAGTAGCCAATAGCATCCACGATCAACCCAATCGCGTTCGCTATGCCATGAATGGCTTTGTCATCGCCTGTGGCTCTTATGTAGCTGGCTTGACCGAAAAGGCACAAGAAGTAGCGACAAAGATTGGAAAGGTAAAGGTCGAAATGGGCGGAACTGCCTGTAAAGTCCCTCTAGCTGATGCCTACATCGAAAAAGTGATCAAAGCTGATCGGATTGGTAAAAAGCGAAAGATGGCTAGATGCTAAAACCTGGAAGTACCATCGACCAGGCTACGGCTCGCGCCTTCGCCATTGACCAACAAAATCTAGCAAAGCCCAATAGCGGTTTGAAGGGAACTTTGGCCGCTATTGAGCAAATTGGCTATGTACAAATCGACACCATTTCTGTTGTCCAACGCGCCCATCATCATGTGCTTTGGAGTCGAGTGAGTAATTATCAAGCCCAATTCCTAAAAGAACTAGAAGAAAAACATCGACAGGTTTTTGAGTATTGGGCACATGCCGCTAGTTATCTGCCTATGCGGGATTATCGCTTTAGCTTGGTTCGGAAAAAAGCCATTGCAGCAGGTACGGGGCATTGGTCAGAAAAAGATCCGCGATTGATGGCCTACGTACGCGATCGAATTCGAGCAGAAGGGCCACTGATGTCCAGAGATTTTAAAAAAGGAAAACAAAAGGATAAGGAAGCCGTTTGGTCAATCCCTCCAGTCAATCGCGCCCTCCGTCAGTTATTCATGGAAGGCCAACTCATGGTCAGCGGTCGAAAAGGCTTCCAAAAAATCTTCGACCTCACAGAACGCGTCCTACCAGAAGGTGTCAATCAACAAATGCCCAGCACAGCGGAATATTTCGATTACCTCATCCAGAGAGATATTGGCGCCCACGGCCTCCTCCTCGCTAGAGACCTTGGCCACCTACTTAGGATCGATCGCAAGCAATTAAAAAACCTACTCCATCAAAAAGTGCTAGACGGCCAATTGACCACCCTACACATCAAAGGAATAGAGGATGGTCCCTTCTATGCCCTACCTGAAAAAATCAATACTTTTCTCGATCATCCCCCTCGCAAAAAACTTCACCTCCTCTCCCCTTTTGACAACCTCATCATCCAAAGAAAGCGACTTGGCGAATTATTCGATTTTCAATACTTGCTCGAATGCTATGTCCCTGAAAAAAAGCGAAAAGTTGGCTATTTCAGCCTCCCCCTACTCTGGGGCAAACACTTCATCGCCCAACTGGACCTTAAAGCTGATCGAAAAAACAAACAATTGATCATCAAGCAATTAGTTCTTGAAGACCACTTCCGCCCAAGCCAACAATTGGGAAAAGCTTTTCGAAAATTGATGAAGCGCTTTATGCTTTTTAATGATTGCGATAAAATTGTTTACAGCAAGACCATAGCAAAGCAGTTGATTGAAGTAGGGATTGAGCCTTGGTTTAATTTAGCATTGGAGTAACTTAAGTTACTCCAATGCTAAACTACAGCTTTACTCTGATGCTACGCAAAGCTTCTTAACTACTCGCTGCCCATCCAACTCCAACTCTACCCAATAAATCCCCCTTACCAATCCATCCGTAGTAATCAAATACTGTTGCCATCCAGCGGCTTGCTGATTCACCCACTCCTGCTGCTGTACACGCCCCATGCTATCCATCACGCGAATGCGAACAGCAGCTGGGCTTGGCAGCTCGTATTGCAGGGTCGTTAGCCCTTGTGAGGGATTAGGGAAAAGCTCCATAGCAAGCAGTTCCTTAACTGGCTCCTCCGTATCCGTCGTCACCAGCAAACTAAAATCTGTTTTATCCAGCTCAAAGTAGACCATAGCATTTTCCTGACCAGGGTCTTCATCTCCAAAAACACTCATGCCAGGGCTGAGGTCTTGCTGATACATCAGCGGGATGCTTTCCTTGATATTTTTTGGAATGGCAGGCCAGACACATTCAATAAAACGAACAGCGGCAGGGTCAACAGTTTCTTCGTTGATGACATTAAAAGGTGCTGTCCAGGTAGTGCCTCCGTCCTCGGATTTGATCATATAGATGTGACGAAGATTTTGATTTTGGGAAACATTGAGTAAGTCTTCTTTCATACCCGAATAGGCGACGTAGAGGTTATCCTCTGCATCAACGCCCATACTGGCCATACTGGTTAGCGCCATAAAATAATCAGGTAAGGTATCTGATAGATCAATCATTCCATTATCATCCACATCTTCTAATATGGCGATGGTGGAAACCGAATCTTCTCCAAAAGATTCATTCCAATACAGCAAGTCTTCCGTACCAGGGAAAAACATATTGCCATCAATGACATACATCGCCCCAACCACTGAATGGACCTGATTGTTATTATCAATCAAAATAGTGGCAGAATTATCGACTGTAGCGATAGCCAGGCTGTCTGGCGCATCGAGATCTTCAGGGATATCGGCAGTGGTATAGCCCGTCTCATCGTATTTATCCAATGGAAAATCATGCATGATATGTTGAGTCCAGGTGCTACCATTGTCTTCAGATTTGAAGATACGAGCATCGCCCCAGAAAGGATAGACGCCAATGGCAACATAATCGCCTCTCGCATCAATGGCGTAGGCTTCCGCATCCATTTCGTTATAGGCCGTACTGTCGCATCCAGGAATGACCATATCTGTGATGTCCCAGGTATCGCCACCATCAGTAGAACGATAATACATTAAGTGCTGATCCATACCCAAGTGTTCGACACCACCAAAGGCAGTGGCCAGGGTAATAGCAATGACATGTAGGGTTTGATTATTGGCACCTCCAGCTGCTGCTTTGGCCCATACCAGGCCATTTCCATAATTGGTCATCATGGTCGAAGAGGTCCACTCGTCCGTTCCAGCCGCTTTTTTATGAACGCCTATTTCCCAAAGCGATCCAGAGGGGTTTTGATGGGATAAGACGTATTCATTGCCCATGCCATCAATGGTGAAGGTGGGATAGCCTCCTCTGATCTCTCCTTCGACGCGATCATTGGGAATCTCGCCCCATTCCGTTCCATTATAGTGATTATATCCTGTACCTCTATCGGGAAAGGTATTGGCCTGATCTATACCAAAATGCCAAATGGCAGAGAGTTCTCCGTCTGGGGTGTAAAGCAGGCGATGATTGGTGGAGCCATTGGTTTGAATATCATTCCAGGTAATCCCCATGGTGACCGCTTTGCCGCTAAAACGGGGACTTGCGCTCTGCTCCGCCTGAACAGGTGCGGGTCCTTCTGGTCCGAGCGGAAGTGGCCGAACTTTAGCTACCTGACGGAGATTGAGTTGATGGTTAGGAGATTGTGCAGCAAGATTAATGCTGATAAAAAATAGAATAAAAGAAAGTAAGTGTAGTTGTTTTTTCATAATGCCATAATTTTGATAAGTAGTAAGCTTAAAATAGGCATCTTCTACACTTTTTAGCGCAAATTGGTGGGTCTTTTTAGGTAAAAAGCTATGTTTTTAATAAGGACTGTACAATCTTGGTTAGCTCAGCCATATAGCCTTCTTGCTGAGCTTCGTTGAGTGATTGCAAGGGCTGGTCTGTGGGATTAAGGGAGTTGTGTTGAAAAATCGCTTCGTTTTCATCGACAAAAACGGGACTGGCAATAATGGGGATGATATAGGTACTTTTTTCTTCTTTGGCCCGTTTTAGGAGTTGGGACAATTGCTTGTATAAGGTATCAGAGGCAAAAAAATCAGCACTGACCAAAATAATAGCGATGGTTGCTTTATTGATGGCCTCGCTGACGGAATTTTGAATTTCATCTCCAGCCAGGATATCGTCGTGGGTCCAAATATCTAGTTTATTATTTCGAAGTATGGCAGCTAGATGAACCTGCATCCGCTTAATCCATTCTTCATCCTTCCCAGAATAACAAACAAAGATGGAATGTTTATCCGTATTCAAATCAAGTGGCTTAATCTTGAAAGTAAACTTATTGTAGAAATCTGTAAAGGAGCCTTTTGGATTTTGGGTGCTGAACTCAATAAAGTTGCGAATTTGTACATATCCCAAAAACTGAAACAAGGCTAATGGAGCGATGGTCGTCAACAAGATACCAATAGGATCGTCTCGATCAACAATAGGCTGGACCAATAAAATCCCAATGGCTACCAACAAATACACAATAGCCGTAATTATGGTAAAGCTAAAGATCGTTCGATCCCCTCTCAAATCAATCCCTGCTCTGCGATACTTTATCAGAAATAAGGCGATGGGTAAAAAGACCAAGCCAAACCACAGCCAAGCCAGGAGCGTATTTTTGTAATTCAGATAATGCCCACCAATGGTCTGGGCCAACATCAATAAAAAAACAAGTGTGGTACCACTCAGCCAGACAATATTTAAGCTTTTGAGTTGATTCATCGTATCTGT
>JBCBDH010000568.1:0-4559 GCA_038529855.1 Bacteroidota bacterium
AATCGTCGATGATTATCTATTCCAAAAAGCCCTCTCCAAAGGCGATGATTTTATAGATGAAAGTTTGGAGAAACACCTCACCTTTAGCAAAATATCTACCCAAAATCTGATTTATAAAATCATCGCCTTTGGAGAGGGCTTTTTGGAATAGATAATCATCGACGATTTCCAAGCGATAAACCTCTTTGTTCATCATTTGCTTTTCTGCTTGGAGGCCAAAATGATCAAGCAGGGCTTCTGCCGCATAAAGTCGAACTGCTTCTCTGTCCATCCCTGAGCAAAGTAGGTGAATGCTAAAGGATGTATCAGGAACATGCTCCTCCCATTCGATATAATTATAGCCTTTATCTCCTTTGAGATGTGCTAGAAAGACCAATTCGTGACGCAGATTGGTTTTATCTTTAATAAAGCCACGGCGATTGATCAGATCAGTAGCCACCTTTTCCTTTGCCGCACCAATCTCACAAAGACAGGTCTTTTCTTCCTCCATAAGCGCATAGCCTCTTTGCCATTTGGGAAGCTGGGGAGCCAGGTCTTTACCTACTCGAATCACCTTCCAGAAAACCTCCTCTTCTTCTTCTAGCTGAATACCAATTTCCGTTTCCAGATAATCCTTCACGACCTCAAATGGCCCATCAGGTAGCTTAAAGCGATAAGGGATATTGGGCATCTCCACTTTTACATAAGCATCTGCTAACTCCCATAACCTTAGGGCTAATTCACTAGGCAGGCAATTCTGGCAAAGATAATTGGCTCCATTTTGCCTAAGGAATCGACCTGTGTTTTCCGCTCTTCCTCTAAAGGCTTTTAGCCGCTGCTCGTCTACCACTCGCATCACCCAAGCCTTTTGTTGCACCTCATCCACCACCAAATCTAAGTCAAAGTATTCCAGGAGGTATGCTACAGCTTTGTCCTTGGCCTTATCCATCCCCTTGACTTCCAGGTAGATAGGATCCTTTGGTACATCATCGTTAATGATTACCCCACCAAAAGGATGGTTCTTCATCTGAAGAGGCAATAAGTCGCGAATAATTTCCCAAGGGCTGTAGCCCATATATTCCACACCACCAGGATAGGCCCTTTTGGCTTTTTCTGTAACCTTTACCTCTTCTTTGATGACCCTACTAGCATCCCCCAAAGTCCCCGTAAAATATTGGGAAGCATCAAAATAGCGAAAAGTATCTTCCACTGCCGCTTCGCTCGCCAGGTCCCAGCCCTTACCATCTAGCCAACGATCCATATTCCAAAAACTCAAGTCCTTTACATTGCCTGTCCATTCGCCATAACCCGCTTTGGTAAAAAGATAGGACTGACCGCTTTTTCTTTGTGCAAAAGCAGATAAGGTAATTTGTGGAAGGCTGTTGGCCCAATAGATGTGCTCAAATTGAGGTCGAGTATTGACGGCGCTCTTATTTCGACCAATGGATTCCAGCCCCTGCCCAGCTTTCCAATAAGTTCCAATTCCTTTCATGGCATTCCAGGCCATCACCCGAAAAGCTTCACTATATGGCTCTCCTGTATTGACCACGATGATGTTTAAGTCATTGCCATACCTAACTGATAAATCAACCAAATATTGAAACATATTACGGGTTTCTACCTTTTTGGCGGGATCGTAAAAGGTGACCAAAAGGGCTTTGTCTGCATCTGATGGACTTTGCTCGCCCTGCCTTTTTTTAGAAGTAGCGACATCTACCCAATCATTAACAAAAAACCTGATTTTTTTCTGATTCCATTCCAGCCTTTTGCTGAAGTTACCAAGATGACTAGGGTCCTTTTGTCCTTGCTTCTTTTTCTTCTTTGCGGAGTCAGGCGTCTTTGCTTTTGTATCTGGATACCAAAGTCCTCGGGCAATATCTTCATAGCTTTTATTGGCCACATCAATGATCTCACAAGAGTCAGGTACTGTCGAACACCACATCAATAATGGAAGCGTATCTGGTTTTACCTCATGTTGGATGCCCAGCACTTGATCCAAGAATTGAAGACTTTGGGATAAGTCCTCTACGGGTATTTTTAAATTATAGCCTTTTTGATAGTCGTTTAAGTCCCCATAAGCGTCAATGCGATTGGGAGGAAATAAGGTGCCCAATTTGACGCCTATAATGGCCATATTATCTCCTGTAATGATCAAGGTATCGTTGACGACCTTTGGCGTAATAGCCGTATTCCCTAAAGGCATATAAGGCGCACCGCGGTATTGATCTAATTTTTCAAAACTTTGAGCGCTGAGGGTATACTGATCAAAGGGTTTTTTGTACAAGCCCAATTGAAAGGGAATCACCCTTTTGAAATGCTCATATAAAATATTTTGCATACCAAAATTAAAGTAGAAACGATTCTTAGCATTAGCCACCATCCAAGACGCTGCATTTCTGATGCTCAGATAATAGCGGCTATCCGCTTCATGGGCCTCTGGCGTCGTCGCATAAAAGATACGCTGGATCAATTCCTCATCTCGCAGCAGCTCTTTAAAGGTCAAATTATGATACTCCCAACCATCGTCATAGGATACAATGCGCGGAGGTCCCTTGGTGTCAACTTTTTCCAGGTGGATGAGTGCAGTAGAAAAGTCAGGATTTGAATTCACCATCATCTTATCTAATGCCTCCTTACTCAGTGCTTTCTTTTCTCGAATGGGAGCCTTGATCTTCCCACTTTCCAAAAAATCGACCAAGCTTTTTATCGTTAAGTCCTCCAAGGAGCCATACCATTTGAGGATACCCTGGCCATCAATTAAAACAGCTTTGTCTTTGGGAACTGAACGATAGGCTTCCATGGCCAGATCATCTCCAATGCCTATGCGCGTATTTTTGTAATAAACCATCGTATCTGTTCCCAAAAGTTCGTCCAGCTCTTTAATCTTTGTCGTCCACAACGCTGTCGCTTGACTATCGCAAAGTACCGTGAAGTCGATATTGGTCTGAAAAGCATTGGCCAGACTTAGAAAGGTCCTACCTTGTACATTGCGGTGTTTATCCCCTCCAAAGTAGAATTTGACGATCTGCGGTCTTCCCTTTTCCACCTTAATCGCCCTTTTATTCAGCCAATCAGCAATGGGGATGGGCGGAGCAGGCTGATCGATTTGGAGTTCTTGTGCAAAGAGGGAAATACTGAATAATAAAAACAGCAAGGTGATCGGTAAAAAACGTAGCCTATGGGCAGAGCAAGTACTTATGGTTTTCATAGATTCTCAGCAAAGTTTGTGCTGAATATAGACCCCCCACTCTCCTCTTGACCATTGTTAGACACAGATTAACATTTAATTAACTGCCAAATGTTTGATGACTTGCTAAACTGCTAAATCTATACCCTAGGACGCTATAAACCGCTAGCCCAATCCAATTTCTGAATCCCGATATTCAGCTCCCCCCAATTCCTCCATCAAACCCATTACATAGCCTTGGGTCACATGCGCCTTTTCTGAATACCCCTGCTCCCGCATCAACAAAGTATGCAATTGAGGCAAATGATAAAAGGGAACGCCAGGATACAAATGATGCTCTAAATGATAGCCCACATGATGCGGAGCGATGAAGAAGCGCTCTAGCCAATTGGGCTTTACCGTCCGCGTGGAAGTCAGGAGATGGTCATAGGCCAGTTCGCCAAAATGTTCCGCGACACTGCGGATGTATTGGTACATAAAGAAGGTGGAGAGATAAGGAACGACCCAAAAAAGAAGGAAGTATTTCCAAGCTCCAATAAGCGTCAGGCTGACAAATAGAAGGAGATAAAAGATAGGGCGATCAATGGAAGATTTGGCCTTTTTCTTTTCGCCATCCTTAGCCCCTCCAAAACGCTTCAAAAACCAAATGGCATCGCTGATGCCCTGATAGAGGGTAAAATAAGAAAAGACCGTGATCAAAAACTCGCTCTTGCTTTTGGGGAAGGTAAAGGCCCTTTTGCCCAGTTTAGCCACCCAATCTGGATCATCTTCCGTATTGAGATGGCGGTGGTGGCGGAGATGGTTTTCTCGATAGGTTTCAATGGAGGTGAAGATGGGATACATCGTGAACCAATTGGTAAGGGTATCGTTCCATTGGCGGTTTTTGAGGAAGCGATAGTGGGTGGCGTCGTGCATGAGGATGGCCAGGGCATGCATACGGGCACCAATGATGAGGATGGCTAATAGGTAAGTCAGTGGATGAAAGTACTGGATACATAGCCCAATGGTGAGGGCGATGATGAGCCAATCGCCGAGCATAGCGAGGACATGGCGGTAGACTTTGGTTTGAAAAAGGGGCTTGAGGTGTTTTGAATCAATGTTCAACTGAAGGTCATTTGCATTATTTTGGATCATGATAAAAGAGTTAAGAGCTTGTGGACAAAAGGTTTGATACAAAAATGAGGAGAAATGTGGCTGCCCAAAACCACATCTTGATGTAGGTGGTCAAGCGGTGGGCTTTATCCTAGAGATCACATCACTTTCCGCTTGAAGACCGCAGATCACAAAGCGACCAAGCGGATGATTGTACTGGATGATCAATAGTGAAATGCTCTGAGGGCGGTGTCTTTGGAGGAGATTTTAAGATAAAATAGTCTAAACTGTTCTTTAGAAG
>JBCBDH010000569.1:0-4538 GCA_038529855.1 Bacteroidota bacterium
ATGTTCAACACGATAAACAACATAAAAAAGATGATGGCGATCAAAATAGGATAGCCAAAGCCCCCCTTTCTCACGATAGCTCCCATTGGGGCACCGATAAATAAAAAGATAAAACAAACGACGGCCATACTGAACTTGATATTGAGCTCGAATACGTGTTTTACCCTCGACTCGCCCACGCGATCTAGAGCTCGCAAGGTCGTTTCTGAATGGCCATGTATGCTTCTTGCAAAGGATTTGGCCTTGTTAAATAAACGGATGCGTTCCTTTCTGGGCAGGGTTTCATAGAAATAATCGTAGGCGGTAATTTCTCGATCCAGTTTTTGCTCAATGGCTTTGACCTGCTTTTGGTAGGAGGGGGAGTGATTGACCTTTTTCTCCGTTTTTACCGCTGTTTTGCGCTGATTCTGTGCAGGTTTCTGGTTGGTTTTGCTCGCTGTTCCCAATACCTTTTCTTTGGCCAAACTATCTGGAGGGACTTGTTGTTTGACTTTGCGCTCGATCTTTTTGACTTTTACGGTATCCTTTGAGTAGTAAAAATACTGCGCAATTTGCTTATCCATACCGCTGAGCTTAAGGTGAATCTTGTCGTCAAGTGAATCTATCGCCAGTCGCAACTGTGCGGTACTCAACATGGATTGATGCGATTTGAAGAGATCTTCATCTGTGCGGTTGAGATCGAACTCGCTGAGGTCGAATACCTTGGTCCAGCTATTAAAAGAGGTGCGGACAAAGGGGAGGGTTTTATCTTCGCCAGTACCCGATTCCTGCAACTCTCTGTATTGGGTCCCTTTAAAGAGGTTCATAACAAAATAGCGCTTATCATTGGTCATAAACATCTCGCCGTGATCTGCCAGGATCATACTGGGTTTGCCGCGATTGTAATTATTGGTATCGTAGATGAGCACATCACTAATGGAGCGATTGTCTGCACCCTTTTCACCAATGTGGATCACAAATCCCTTAAAATCATCATTAAATACGCCTTCCTCCAAACTCAGCGTAGGTTTTTGTTTGCGAATGTCATACAAACGGGATTTGAATTTGAGGTTGGCTAGTGGAATAAGGTTATTAGAGCAGAAATAGGAAAACATACTGATGCCTACCATAAAGAACATCAGAGGCTTCATAACGCGAAGCAGCGGAACCCCTGCCGATTTGAGAGAAGCCAATTCATAGCGCTCCGCCAGATTTCCCATGACCATTACGGAGGAAATCAACACAGCAATGGGTAGGGCCGTAGGAATCAAAGACATGGACAGATAGAAGATCAATTCCATCAATATCCAAAGGCCAGCACCCTTACCTATGATATCGTCGATGTAGGTCCACAAAAATTGCATGATGAGGACAAACATGGCGATAAAGAAGGTCACCACAAATGGAGGAATAAAACTCCTCAATAAGAGTCGATCTATTGTTTTCACCTAATTCGCACTTGTTGTAAAAGCTCTTTTCGCTCATTTAACGAAGCAATGAGCACAAAGTTGTTCGCCTTAACTAAAGAGCAGCGAAGGTAAAGAAAAAAAGATATGTTCAGGGAATGTTTGGGATTTGTGTTGTTGCTTCAGCGAAGCGAATTGAGAGTAGAAAAAGATTAGTGAGTTGTTGAAAAGCTTATGAATCAGCCAATCGGGGTCCGATAAAGGAGCTTTGGAGTCGACTTGGCTGCTGTTCCATCTTTTTTGATAAGCTTTTCCGCGCCTTATTGATTTTAGGTTTTAGGGCGCCTAGAAATGACATAGAAGATAGTTTACGTAACTTTCTGTCTTGGTTTTTCTCAGTCATAATTCCCCAGTTTTATTAAACAAATAGACACCTAAATTAGTAAATCCACGCCATACAAACGAATAGAAAGACACAAGATTGCCAATATTAATAAGGATTAATTTAAATATGATTTGAGGTATTGGGTATTAAGCTGTTGAAAATGAGTTTCTTATCTCGTGATAATCTTTACAGATAATTTTTTTGTTAAAATTTTGAATTTTTTCTGTAACATCTTCCAATTTGAGTCGTCTTCGAGGTGAAATGAGCTTGAAAAACTACAAATCTGAAGTCCTAAGCCACAAGAATAAGCTATACCGCTTTGCCCTACGGATCGTTGGTAATGTAGCTGAAGCGGAGGATGTCGTTCAAGAGGTTTTGATCAAGATGTGGAAGAGCAGATCGCAGTTGGGCCAATTTCAAAATACAGAAGCTTGGTGTATGAAAATGACCAAAAATTTATCCATCGATAAGCTGCGTTCCAAACATCGTCAAACCAGCACACTACCAGAGGCTTATGAGCTGAGCGCCCGAACGGCTAGCCCCTACCAGCAAGCTGAAATGGGAGATACCGTAAGCCATATACGCACTTTGATGGAAGCCCTACCCGACAAACAAAGAATGACCATGCAACTTCGCGATATCGAAGGCATGTCTTACAAAGAAATAGCTGAAGTACTGGATATCCCGCTGAATCAGGTTAAAGTAAACCTTTTCCGGGCAAGACAATACATCCGAACACAACTCATTAACAAAGAGTCTTATGGATTATAAGCACATCGAAACCCTGCTGGAAAAATACTGGCAGGGAGCAACTAGCCTGGAAGAGGAAAAGCAACTGCGTGAGTACTTCAATCAGGACAGCGTTCATCATTCGCTAAAAACCTATCAAAACCTATTCAGATTCTTTAAGCAAGAGGCGCAATTGGGACCCTCCCGCGATTTTGAAGCCCTACTGCTAGAAGAAACTCCAGAAATAGTAGAAAGCCCTGAAACACCAGTCGTTCGATTGCGTCCCTATCGCAAATGGATGCAAATAGCTGCCAGTGTAGCTCTTGTTTTGGCTGTTTATTGGCTTTGGCCAAACGATTCAGTCACTCCGAAAAAACAAGCAATCAACTGGTCGAAATACGAAATCAAAGAAGAGAAAGAAGCTTTGCAATTTGTCACCCAAACGCTACAGCTGACCTCTCGAAAACTCAACAAAGGCACTCAAACGGCTGCTGATGGGATTTCTAGAGTCAAATCAGCGACGGATCGGGTAATCCGATAAAAAGAAAAGTACAGCCGTATTCTGCCTGGCTGCAGCAGGAAATACTGACTGTCTTTAAATCAATTGTTTAATCTTAAAATACCTTTATACAATGAAATATCTTGCATATCTAGTGGGGCTACTGGCCATCTGCTTTGCACCCCTACAAGCACAGGCTCAGAATGATGCCATCTCTAAATACTTCGACCAATATGTTGATAATGAGGATTTTACTGTTGTCTACGTAAGTGCTAAAATGTTTGAATTGATTAGCCGACTAGAAATTGATGAAATTGAAGACAATGAGGAAGCTAAAGCTGCTATGGAAGTGGTCAACGATTTGAAGTCCATTCGTGTTTTGACTACAGAAAATGATCCTGGGCGCTATTACCAAGAGGCCATCAATAAAATCAATACCAACGAATACGAGATGTTGGTCAAGGTACGTGATGAAGGAGAAAATATTCAATTGTTGATTAAAGACGATGGTACTTCTCCAGATGCCATAAGCGAGTTATTGGTTTTGGTTGGTGGAGAAGATGAATTTGTACTCGTCAGTCTCTTGGGCTTAATTGACCTCAAAAAGGTCTCCAATATTGCCAATATGTCCAATCTGAAAGGCTTAGAGCACTTGGATAAATTGGAAGATAAAGAGAAAAATGGAGCCCAGTAAACCCCTTCTCCAATCGCTAAATCGAACACCAAATGAAAAAGATACTAATTGCATTATCCCTGTTATTTGTCGTGATTGGCGTGGTTGAAGCGCAAAACAAAAGTATCAATCGTTTCTACCGTCAATACAAACACCGCGAAGGGGTCCGAAATTTTAATTTGCCAGGTTGGGTCATTAGGCTGGGAGCGGGAATCGCTCGGACGCAGGTGGAAGAACCCCAAGCTAAAGCGGCTTTGAAATTGGCTAAGAAGATCAAGAAAATCAAGCTATTGGTTGCTGAGGAAGGGCCAGAAGTCAGCGAGCAGGATATTGAGCGCATGATCCAAGGCGTCAAGCATCGAAATGATTTCAACGATATGTTTACGGTGCAAAACGGTTCCACTCGAATCAATATGCTGATGCGCAATTCAGGCGATAAGATCAAAAACTTGTTGATCCTAGTGAGCGAAGAGAGCGAATTTGTCATGGTTAGCCTAAAGACCAAACTCAAAATCGAGGATCTCAACGAATTGCTGCGTTCCCTACAAGAGGAAGTCGACTTCGATATCCCCATGCCATCCGAAGAACCCAAACCCGAGGAACCAAAACCGCAGGTCTGATACATCTCCATCTGGTGTATCCCTTATTCTAACACTTAAAATCATTTAACATGAAACGTATAATTGCCGGCTGGCTGTTGCTGGCCTTGCCCATCTTTGCCTTCGCCCAAACCAATAGCATCGCCACTTTCTACGATAAATACATGAAATACGATGAAGTCACCAATGTCGATCTCTCTGGCGGCATCCTCAAGCTGCTCTCCAACGGACAAGAGGGCGCAGCAGGTGATATTCTCAGCCGCATCAC
>JBCBDH010000570.1:0-4528 GCA_038529855.1 Bacteroidota bacterium
CCATTTTTGCTACTGCACAAAATAATGGAGGTGTAGTGGTCTATCAGGAAACCACCCAATTGCAAATCGAAATTCCTGAAGAATACCGCGAACAACTCAAAGGAATGTTACCAGAATCGAATAGCCTGACTAAAGAATTACTGTTTACGACGAATGAATCAATCTACAGAGATCAAGCGAATACAGAGACGGATCAAGCCATAGAAGCAGGGGCAGAAGACAGCGGTATGCAAGTAAAGATGGTCGTTCAGCGCTCGGATAGCCAATTGTACAAAGACCTCGAAAAACAAAAGGTCTATGAAAGCCGCGAGCTGTTTGGCCGAAAGTTTTTAATCGCTGACGCCCTCGAAAATTTCCAGTGGAAACTCCTCAATGAAAGTAAAGATATCCTGGGCTATACCTGCCAAAAAGCCATTTATAAAGACACAGAACAAGTGGTAGAAGCTTGGTTTACGACCCAAATCCCCATTAGCAATGGCCCGCGAAGTTATGGTCAATTACCTGGTCTAATCTTAGAATTGAGCATTGATAATGGACAAACCCAAATTACGGCAACTGAGGTGAAGCTGGAAAGCGTATCGACAGATGAGATCAAAGCACCCAAAAAAGGTAAAAAGGTAAGCCAGGCAGAATACGATGAGCTCCTCGCCGAAAAACAAAAGGAAATGGAAGAAACCTATGGAGGTGCTGGGGGTGGAACGAGAATAATGATCAAGCAAAGCCGAAACGACTAGATACTACCAGCTATGCCTAAACCTGAATTACTGCCGCAAGTGGATTTGTGGCAAGATCTAATCCCTTTACTTTAAGTATAAGCCAACCCGTGCCGTCCATTCTTAGGACGGCACTCTAATCAATCCATCTCATATGAAAAAGCCAGCTCATTGGATAGCGACCGTGCTATTCCCCATTCTCTTATTGGGTTTTAATTGGATAACTGCCGAGGCCCAAAATGTTCAATTGCGCGGTACGGTCATCGACTCTAGCGCTACACCTTTAATTGCCGCTACAGTGGTCCTTTTACAGCCCGAGGATTCTACCTTACTTTCTTTTGCCATTACAGATCAAAATGGTGATTTTGTCTTGAATCGCACCAGTCCTGGCAGCTACTATCTACAGATTACCTATGTTGGCTATGGCAATTTCCGACAGTTGGTTGAGGTCAATGAAGATGTAGCAGTACAGCAACTAGGTCCCATCTTTCTCTCGCCAAAAAATACCCTGCTCGAAGAGGTCGTGGTGCGGGGCGCCTATGTGCCTATCCTTATCAAAGGGGATACGATAGAATACAATGCTGATGCCTTTCAGACGCAATCCAATGCAGCTGTAGAAGACCTCTTGAGAAAGCTGCCAGGGATAGAAGTACAAAGAGATGGCAGCATCAGGGCGCAGGGAGAAACAGTTGATAATGTACTGGTGGATGGTAAGGAGTTTTTTGGAAAGGATACGCGCATCGCCACTCAAAATTTACCAGCAGATATTGTGGATAAAGTACAGGTATTTGACAAAAAATCGGAGATGGCGGAGTTTTCTGGGATTGATGATGGCAATGAAGAAAAGACAATTAATCTTTCCTTAAAGGAAGATAAAAAACAAGGTTACTTTGGAATGGTAGAAGGTGCTTTGGGGAGCGAGGAGGCGAGTGAGCTTTTGGAAGCGCCACTTTACAAGGGGAAGGCCAATATCAATCGCTTTAGCAATAAAGCGCAGTTCTCCGCCCTGGCTATGTCCAATAATATTAATGAAGCGGGTTTTTCCTTTAATGATTACCTCAATTTTATGGGAGGGTTGAGTAATTTGATGAGTGGCAGCGGTGCTTCCTTGAACAGCAGCGAAAGTGGGATACCTTTAGCACTTGACAATAATATAGGCATCACCAATACCACTGCGGGTGGTTTGAATTTTAATTACGATTGGAAGGAAGGGGTCGACTGGCAGTCTAGTTATTTCATCAATCGAATTGCCAATCAAACGGTGGAGGCCATCAGCAGCCAAAACCTGGGGGCGGGTGAAAATTTCAAGCGTTTGGAAAATAATGATCGTCGCAATACCAATTTAAATCATCGACTAAATACCACGCTCCGCTTAAAACTGGATTCGACAGCTAATTTGACTTGGGTCAATCGCTTGTCTTTGAATACGCGCGATTTGAGAGCGAGTGCTATGGCACAAAGTATGGGGGAGGAAGGACTGCTTGAAAATGAGAGTGTGAATGGCAATGAGCTGGATGGAAAGCAATATGCTTGGTCGACGAATTTGACCCTTAGAAAGAAATTCAGAAAACCAGGGCGGATACTCAGTGGAAATGTGGATTGGAGATTGGGGCGTAATGAGGGGGATATACTGGTAGACAACACCACTACACTTTTTGAGAATGGCCAGGTCGCCAATAGCGAAGTTATCTTTCAAGAACAACTATCCGACGAAAGTCAAAACGAATATCGCCTTCAACTCAACTACACTGAAGCCCTTGGCAAGGGTGTTTTTCTCGGCCTCCAAGCCAGCCGCAGTAATGCCAGCAATGATCGCATCCGCGATTTTTACGATCTAGATTCCAATAATCCATCTGCTCGTCTTTGGAATCCGATCCTCAGCAATCAATACCAAAGGGACTATACCTATCACCAATTGGGCAGTACCCTTCGCTATGTGGGCAAGAGTCTAAAGCTAAGCGCAGGGCTGGATTATCAACGCTCCGACCTTAGCGGCGATCTGCTTTCCGAGAATCAGATCGTCAATCAAAACTTTGATAATTGGCTCCCCCGCCTAAATCTGACGTATGAGTTTGGTACTTCAAAAAATATAGAACTCAACTATCGCACCCGTATCCAAGCCCCTAGCCTGGAACAGTTACAACCCCTTGTCGACAATACCAATCCCCTCAATCTCTACCAAGGCAATCCCAATTTAAAAGCTGCCTATATACATGAGAGCAATATCCGCTTTACCCTTTTTGATCAGTTTAGCTTCACGAGCCTTTTTGCCAATTGGAATACCCAATACACCCAAAACAGCATCATCAATCAATCCACCCTCGACGCCCAATTCCGACAAGTTATAAGCCCCATCAATACCGACTATGACTTTCGCACCAGTCTCTACCTCAGCTATGCCACACCCTTGAAATTCATCAAAAGTAAAATATCTCTAGACGTAGAACTCCTCTACAAGCGAGGCATCCTCTTTGTCAATCAATTAGAAAACAACACCAATCGATGGGGTAACAACTACACTCTAAGTCTGGAGAATCGTAAAAAAGAACGAATCGACATCTCCGCTGGCATCTCCCTGGGCACTAGCCAGGTAAGCTACTCCGAAATGCCCGATTTCAACCAGCGCTATTTTGATCAAACCTATTTTCTGGACATGACCCTACAGCTTCCTAAGAAATGGTCCATAGAAAGCATTGTCGATTACACGCGCTACTCCCAAGCCTCCTTTGCCCAACAAGAAGACTTAGTCCTCTGGCGCCTAAAAATCGCCAAGACTTTTTTGGAAAATGACCGAGGCATCCTTTCTCTAAATCTCTTCGACCTGCTCAATCAAAACCAAGGCATCGATCGCAACAATAGCTTGAACTTTATTGAAGAGCGTAGGAGCAATGTGCTGGGTAGGTATGTGATGTTGAGTTTTACCTATAAGCTGTCAAAGTTTGGAGGAGGAGAGGGGATTCAGGTGGAGACGAGTGGGAGGAGATAGCCTGCCTGCGTAGTGTCGGAGTAACTGCAAGTTAATCCGACACTACGCAGCTCCCTACCGATGCTGATCAATCAAAATTGGATTACCATCTGGATCAATTAAAGTAATACTGTCAGGTCCCGTCCCCGATTCATCCTCTACCTCCTTTACCAATTCAATTCCCTGAGCTTTGAGCTGTTTTTGAAGCTCCCGAACATCCGTAAAAGGATCGACAGATTGGCCATTTTCATCCCAGCCAGGGTTGAAGGTCAGGATATTTTTTTCAAACATGCCTTGAAATAAGCCAATATTGCAATTGGGCCCTTTCATGATCAACCAGCCTTGGGATTCATCACCGTGAAAAACAGTGAAGCCGAGTTTTTCGTAAAATGCTTTGGACTTTTGGAGATCTTGGACAGCCAAGCTAATGGAGAAGTTACCTAATTCCATAAGACGATTTTTTGTTTGATTATAGTTTGGATGGGGTAGAAAAGAGAAAGCCCATCTGAGTGTTCAGATAGGCTATTTATTAATTATTTTTTGGATTCCGAAATCTAATCGACCAAAATCAGCTTCTCCTGCTGTATTTGACCATTTTCCATCTCCAATTCCAGGAAATAAATACCTGCGGGGAAATCGCCTAGCTGAAGTTCAATAGGCGATGGGCTGAGTTCAAGCCTTTGTTGGACCAGTAGCTGACCCTGCATATTGACCAAGCGCAAATGCTTGAGCTGGCCTTTTTCCAGGCTTATTTGGACCCAACCATGACTCGGATTGGGTGCAATCTGAATCTGAATAGGGGTAGGGGCGCTATCGGAGTCTAATAATTGCAGTAGCATATTAGTTTCCG
>JBCBDH010000571.1:0-4525 GCA_038529855.1 Bacteroidota bacterium
GCTTCAATAGCGAAATCAAGGATAATACCATGACCTTTAGCTATCGAAGCTATAGTTATCCACCAACTGTTTACTACCAGCTAGTTTGGCCAATTCTATGTCGTGGGTCGCGATAATCCCCGCTATTTGGAGCTGACTCAATTGATTGATCAAGGAAAAGCCGCCTCGATGCCTGTCCTCTGAGTTGGTACCTTTGAACATTTCGTCTAGGAGGAAAAAGACATTTTGCTTATCTTTTATTAGCTTCAGCATTCTTTCGATTCTGCTTAATTCTGCGAAAAAGGAGGAGACGCCTGTCCTCAAATTATCCTGAGTTCGCATACTTGTAAATAACTGCAAATTGGGAAGCCTTGCCTTTGTTGCACAGCAAGGTGCTCCCGCTAATGTCAATACAAAGTTGACGCCAACGGTTCTTAGAAAAGTACTTTTTCCTGCCATATTTGAGCCAGTTATCATCACGACCTGACCTGGTCCTTCAGTATCAAAGTTATTGCAAATGCGATTGTTGGGATTGATCAAAGGATGTCCCAAAGCCTCGAAATGAATGGCTTGATTTGCTTCGCTGATCACTGGAAAAGTATAGGACGGATTGGAGTAACAGAAACCAGCAAAGCTATTAATGACCTCAAATTCGCTAACTGCTTCTGTCCAGGACTTTAAAAAAGCTTTATTCTTGCGTTTCCATTTTTCTACCCCTAGAACGAGGTAAATATCCAATAGCAAGAAACTGTTCAGTAAACTGTAAAAAGCATTTCCCTTGATGGGCATTTTTATCTTATTGACGCCTCTTTGTTGAGAGAAGTCTAGGAGCTGACACAGTTTTTTGATTTCTTGGAATGCAGAGTAGTCGTTTTGAGACAGTAGCGTTTTTAATTGACTGAGTTTTTTTGATTGAAAACTTTCCGCTTCGATTTTATGGATCAATGTCTGATAGCCTCTACAAATATCAATATTGGTCTGTGCGGTCTCAACGATGCTGTCTGCAGTAGCTCTAAGCTTTTTTAAGATCAGGTAGTTGATGGATAAAATAAGTATTAGAAAGGATAGGTAAAAAATACGATCTCCAGAATCCAGGTTGGCAATAAAAAGGCACAAGCCCAATGATGAGAGGATCGAAAGGACGATGGTAGCCATTATGATGTACACCTGGCGGTAGTTTAATAAAAAGAGGGGTTCTTCTACCCAGTTGATCAAATGTCGATAATCGCTCTTTTTATTTTGAAAGTGCATACCTGCAGCTTGAAAGTCTTGTCGCCAGACTAGCTTAGGCGATAATTCCTTAATGGCTGCCTGTCGTTCTGCTATTTCAGGATTAGGCGCAGGGGCTGATAGCCAAGCGGATAAAAGTAGGCTGCCTGACTCTGTAGTCGTTCTGTTGATCAATTGGAAAATGGAATGTGGTCCAAAAATATCCAAATCAGAAGTGTAGGGGTGGTCTTGGTTAATGAACTCCTTTCCAGTATCGAAGGTTTCCAGTTGGCATTGTTCTCTTAATACTTCAGCTTCGTTAATATTTTCCAGAAAAGAAGCTTGTCTGCGGAGGTAAGCGATCTTATTATAGCGCTTGATAGCAATAGCAAAACTCAATATGAAAATAGGGAAGATGATGAAAAAGGGCGTAAATAATTTTTTGCTAAACAGGGCGATTAGAAGGATGCTGAAAAGAATAAAAATCAATAGCCTAAGCAAGGATATGCGGTTCAGGATCTTTTTTAATCTTAATGCTTCAGCACGGTATTTTTCTATATTTTCCAAGTAGATTTTCATCAATCTTTTTTTGTTCTAAGTACACAATAGCCTTCTGTATGGCCTGTAAACGTCTATCTATGTAGAACGGTCATTGTCAGCAAAAGCTAGCAACAACCGTCATCTATTCATTGGGAGTAGCACTTATTTTTCTTCCACTAGCTGAATATTATTTCCACAAGTATCATTAAATACGGCAACGATTACCGTACCCATTTCTGTTGGTTTCATACTAAATTCGACCCCTAGGTGTATTAGCCTTTCAAACTCTTCTTGAAGATGATCAACATAAAACTGGGTATAAGGAATACCCGCTTTCATTAAGGCATCTTGGTATACTTTGGAGGGTTCAAAGTGAATTGGGGCAGGTTCAAGCAGCAGCTCAGGGCCATCAGGGTCATATTTGGAAACTACTGTTAGCCATCTGTTTCCTTCACTGAGTGGCGCATCAACCTTCTTGACGAAGCCTAGAATATTAGTATAAAAATCCAAGGCTTTTTGTTGGTCTCTGACGGGTATACTAACTATTTTGATCTTCATAATTTAAGTATTTAATGAGTGATTCTGCAAGATGAATCAATTTCATTACTTCGATTTATCGAAAGTTGCTTTTCTATAGGCAGAAGGCGCCATACCTGTTTTGGCTTTGAATAAATTGGAGAAGGAGTTGATGCTTTCAAATCCTACCATATAGCATGCATCAGAAACAGAATGCCCCTTTTTTAAAATCTTCTTCGCCTGCTCAATTCGTTTAGCAATCAAGTATTGTCTTGGGGTCAGGCCATAGTACTTTTTGAATATCCTGATTAAATGGTACTTTGAGGTAAACCGTAGATGAGACAGCAAATCCAGGTTGATTTTTTCATCAAAGTTAGCATCAATGTATCGCTTTGTATCAATAGCCATATCGAGTTGAATCTTATTGGAGAAACAGATTTTCTTGATTCGTTCTAACTCTTGAATGTAGTGATTCATCAGATTTTATTCTTTACCAATCAGCGGATCATAGCAGCTTGTTTTCAAGATCGCCTCACTCAATATACAAAACTTCCCCTTTTCTAAAAGCATTTACTTTTCTTTGGATCACCCATCCTCCCAATGAATTTGACTTTCTAAAAACCTTTCCTAAAAAACGGTGTTTTTATTGTTGTATCACATATATAGATCAGACTATACAAATAATCAGGTGGTTTGGAAACCCAAGCTGCCCCCATTTTCTAGTTAGTGCCAGAAGTGGATTTGGGATAAGCCCAATCGCTTTACTTCAAGCATTGGCTTATCTTTCAAAGGTCCCAATCATATAGACCTCGTTAACTACTTTAATTCTCAATGGAGTTGAATGACTGATCAATGCCTGTTGGAATGAGCCCCTACAGCCTTGGTCATGGCATGGCTCCTGGCTAAAAATTATTCCTTAACTTAAATAGTATTAAAATGAGAAAAGTAATTAACTGTGCATTTGTTTCCTTGCTACTATTGCTAAGCCTAGCCTCCTGCAACAAAGAAGAGGTAAATACCAAAATTTATGCGCCTAATGATTTACTGGTAAGCGAGTCAATGGCTGATCTTACCCAAACTATGGCTGGTATTCTAAATATGGATCAAAAGGATTTGTCTATCCAGTCCATCTCTTTTCTGGATGTAAAGGAAGGCTTTATCGCAGATGTAGAAGTTTACATCTCTTCAACAGGTGATCATGCCAATGTCCTTTATATCAGTCCACTTCTGGAGGATAAGATCCAATATGATGCTTCTGTGAAGGTGGCTGATCAGGCAGAAAATAGAAACAACCCACCTTTTATAGATGGTTTTCCTTCTGCTTTTTGTTCCTGTGGAGGAGATGCTTCGCCTTCCAGAAATTGTAGAATAAGTGGAAGCTTGAATGAAAACGGTACGATTAGCCTAAGATGTTTTTCAACAGGCTGTCCTGATGTATGTTCCCTTGGATTTTCCCCAGCTCCTTGATCTGAATAATCGTCCTGCCTATTGTCGGAGTGAATTGGCTCACTCCGACAATAAGCGCTGCCTCTAGCCTGATAATAAGCGCTGGCTGCCTCACCCTGACAATGAGTGCCACCTCCAGCCCAACACGGAGCAAGCACCTATTTCCTGCTGCATATAACAATAAATAGGCAGGTGTACCATGCTTTTCCCCAATTAGTAAGCGATCATTGACTTACCCAAAAGTTATACTCACATTGAGCGTGGTCTCACTCACACATTCTCACTTTTAGTTCTCCTCTAAAGGGCTAACTTTATTCCATATAAGCGAATACCTAATATGTGAACTTCATGAGAAACCTTGTCATTTTACTGCCAATACTTTTTTCTTCTACACTTTTCGCTCAGACCATTGATGTGAATTGGATCGCCTCGCCAGGAGACTCTTCCTTATTCAATAGCATAGAGATCAACAGTCTTCTTGATCCTGGACCAGCGGGAATGGATGTTGTCTGGGATTTTTCGACCCTTGCAATGGGGGCAATGCCTTCTAGCTTTTCTGTTCAGTATGCTAATGCAGCGGATTTTGGTACCAACTCCTTTGCTTCAATTTCTTCTCTGGCGGCCTTTAATTCTGGCAATAGCCGTGTCGAATATCTTGATCTTGTTGACAACCAATTGCAATATTATGGGGATAGTTCGCTATTTGGATCAACAAGAGTTTACGATCCTCCTATTGTTCTGTTTTCTTTTCCAATGGAGTTTGACGAAGAGATCAATAATTTGAACGAGTTCATCTTCTTTGATAATTATGGAGAACCCGCTTTTGAAAGCATCA
>JBCBDH010000572.1:0-4523 GCA_038529855.1 Bacteroidota bacterium
CATCTACGCGTTGGCTGAGGTATTCTTGCGCAGTCATGTTTTCGTTTTGGTTATTGTTGATATCAGCTTGTAAAGCACAAGGGAGGATGATTGAGAGGCCTAAATACCTACAAACTGATTAGCTCTATACGCTGCTCTCAAATTACGAATAAATAGAATATCTTTTAAAAATTGCTCATTTATATTCAGGATTTGGCCTTTATCAAGAGCGGCCTGGGAAAAAAAGTGAAATTTTAATGGTAATACACTCGAAAGTAGGCTATTTTTGATTTTGAGTCTGCTTGAACTGGAGGGCAGTAAATATGTTTTCTCATTAGAGCAACAAATTAAAATTATCAAGAAGTGTATACGCAAGAGGAAATGAAAACGGCTATGATCCCCCTGCTTCGTGCCAATGGACAGGTTTATTGTAAATACAAGGCCATTAAAGCCAGAAAGGCAAAAGAGGGAGAGAGGATTAAGACGATCACTAGCGATGGTTTGGAAACCATAAATACCGCTAAGCAAGGGGATTATATCATCCAAAACCAAACCAGTGCCAAGGAAAACTACATCATTGGTGAGTCTAAGTTCAACAGTCGCTACCTCCCCCTCCAACCTGCTGAAGATGACTTTCATTGGTACCAACCCACTGGAAAAGTGCTGGCCATTGAGTTTACCCCCACACTTATTGAGCAATTGAAGGTCGATAAAGAGTTTCACTTTGTCGCTTCTTGGGGAACAGAGATGGTGCTCAAGGAGCATGATTTTTTGGTTTGTCCATTGGATGGTAGCAGCGTTTACCGCATTGGCAGACAAGAATTTTTTGAAACCTACCAAGCGGAATTAGACGAAGAGCTTTAAAAAAAATTGAGCTGGATTTTTTGACGATTTTAATTCATTTGTGACAGGAATAATACCCGAGCTCTTATCCTTTATTGATCAATTTTTATCTCTGATAAGCCCCTACTTTCTACAAAGGAAGCCAATTTTACCAAGTGCTTCTTGTTATCCCTACCGTAATAGGCTCACAAAATTCCTTCTTTTAAGCTGATCTAACAAGCTATTTTTAGCCATTTAATAGCCTATAATCAAAAGGGTATGAAAATTACACGCTTGCTTTACTTGTCACAAAGTATGTAATTTAACTTATGTAATTTATAAATATGTAAGTACTTGTTTGACCATCTATTCCTTTTCTTTGATCCTTCTTTACGGCCTTATTCAAGCATTCAAATGGTACAGTTATTGTCACTAGCCTGCATATATAAAGTCCGAATACCCACTTGAAATCCGATCTTACTCCCTTTCACTTAAGATCATCCGAGATAAACTGCTGTACGATTGATGGAAACTATGATGAGGCGATGCAGCACTGTCGGTATTTGTACAAGACCTAATTATTGAAAAACAAAACCTTCCGATCGCTGGAAGTGACACCTCTGAAAGCGACTTGGAACATAGCTGAACAAAAGGCAAGCGAGTACCCTATGCGTAAACGTTTTACTTTTAAGTCTCTCTCTCGTAAGAATACTGGTGAGCAGTCCAAACTGCTTAGGTCAACGCTATATTCCTTCTTTTCCATTGGTTTTTCTTTCCTACTTTTTATCAGCTTTAATAGTTTTAGTGATGCAGGCTATCTACTCCGCAAATGGACCGTGGAGTGGTTCTTTGGGCCTGAAGATACCCAAGATCAAGCCTCCGCCGCTTCCCTCCATCTGAGTAAAACAGTGGATAATACTCATCCACTGACTGGAGAAACCTTTATCCATACTATCGACTACAGTTGTGTCAGCACGACAGATGATTGTCAGGAGGGGAACATCACAGACCCACTGTTTGCTACTGTAGAACCTATGGGGGCTACTGGTTCGTCTCCTACCACTGCTGTTAACTACAATTCTGGAAGTCATATGGTTACAGGCCAAGATTTGGGAATTCGGCCTATGGCACCAGAAATCTGTAATAATGGAATTGATGATGATGGCGATGGATTGGTAGATTGTTTTGATTGTGAAGATTGCTATAATTCAGTTTCTTGTACTGATAACGACTCAGATGGCGTGAGCGATTTTTGCGATTTGGATGATGATAACGATGGCATTCTGGATGATATAGAGGGTTTGGGTATAGATAGCTATGGATTACCTTCAGGATGTACTTTGTCTATTTTTGACTTTTCTACGCCTTCTTTAGAATCAGGAGTTAGTAGAGCTGTTGGTGCGGTTTATCGCTATTCCAATGTACAAACTGGGTTGGATGCACTGGTGGAGATCGTAGCGACGAATAATGCCACCGTGTCTAATATCGATGCTGGAGGCAGTGGTTTTGTTGATGCTTTTCAACCAGTCATCAGTGCAACAAGTACGGGACTTGCAAGTGTTGAATTCAATTTCAAACTAGTCAACGCAGGCACCAATACCCTAGCGACTAGTGTCGATAGAATAGGCGGAACCGCCTATGATGTAGATGGTGATGCAGCAGAAGCCAAAGAATCAGTTATTTTCCAATCACCAGCCATCACAGGAGCTGACGATCCTACCGTGCTGGGAATTACGACAACAACCAATGGTATAGAATACACCGCTAATGGTTTAGAAGAGGGACTCGATATCTCTGCAGATCCCAAATTCCGAGTCTATTTTCACTATCGCGATACCAACCAATTCAACATCATCACTCAACAATATAGGATAAGTGGTAATGGTAATAGGCGATTCTCTTTGCGTTTTGATGAATGCGAAATATCAGATTTTCAAAATATTAGGCTGTACATTGAAAATGGGGAAGATACTGATGGCGATGGAACGCCCAACCACCTCGATCTGGATTCTGATAACGATGGCGTCTATGATCTAAATGAAGCAGGACACAGCGCTGACGATCTCGACCAAGATGGTATTATTGACTTAGGCACCAGCTCTTTTGGTACCAATGGCTTTTATGATGATCTTGAAACTTATGCAGATAGCGATACCGCTGATTTCTCTGTAGCCAATAGCGAAACTAGTCCTGATTTGACTTATGATGCCTATGAGTTGGATGCGGATGGGGATGGTTGCTTGGATGCAAGGGAAGAAGGGGTAAGTGATTTGGATAATGATGGCCTCGCTGGCACAGGTACTCCTTCTACAAATGCCGCAGGATTGGTAACGACCATCACCTACACAAGCCCCGCAAATCGTACTTGGCAGAACCCTTTAATGGGGGCTTGTTTGACCGAAATTTGCAACGATGGTATTGATAATGACAATAATGGTTTAATCGACTGTTTGGATTGCGCCAGTTGCGCCGCTTCAGGCAATTGTGCAGATAATGACGGTGATGGGATAAGCGATATTTGTGATTTGGATGATGATAATGATGGTATTCCCGACTTTTATGAGGGCGCAGTTTCTGAGGTCTGCCCAGAGATTGGCAATACGGAATTCCCCGCTTTTGACTATACCAATTGTAGCGATGTTACGGGAGGTAAATTATTCAGTAATATTGGTGTCTACAATGGGGTCGCTGTAGATATGTTCTTAGAGAATGTGGGTGGGGCAAGTATCAATTGTGGATTGTTTGGAGGATGTTCCACGATTGATAATGGATTTACGATTGCTGGTACAGACGTTGATTCCACAGCTACCATGCACTTTTATGAGAGTGGAACTTCTATCCCTATTACCATCAATTGGGGTGTCTTTTTTGACGATTTTGATGAGGTAGAAGGTATTGCAGTTGATACCGCTCAACTCATGTCCTATACCCTCAATTCCCAGAATGGAACAACGATTAGCTACTTTGGAGATAAGATCGATTTTGATAGTGGTGATAATAATGAGGATGAATTACTGCTGTATTTTCTAAATGTTCAGACCGTCACTTTCCAATTTACCCATAATTTTAGTGGTCGTACTGTCTGCCTTACCAGTGCAGAAGGAAGTGTCCCAGATAATCCACAGTGTAATCTACTAAAGATTCCTGGCCGAGATACTGATGGCGATGGCATTGACGATCATTTTGATTTGGATTCGGATAATGATGGTATTTACGATCTTCACGAAGCGGGACACAGTGCTGCGGATGTTGATAATAATGGCATCATCGATGCCTCAACGGGCTCTATTGGGTCCAATGGGCTGTACGATGCTTTAGAAACCAGCGCAGACAGCGACACAATTAATTACGCCATTGCTAACAGCGAAACCAGCCCTGACGCCACTTTCGATGCTTATGAATTAGATTCAGATGGCGATGGTTGTTTTGATACCGCGGAGGAAAGCATTTCAGATACAGATGATGATGGTATTGCAGGCACTGGAACCCCTAGTGTGGGGACTAGTGGTTTGGTAGGGGGCATTGGCTATGTGGCACCAGTCAATAACCACTGGCAAAATCCAACGATAGGCGTCTGTTTGGCAGAAGATTGTACAGATGGTATTGACAATGATGCGGATGGAGATACTGACTGTGATGATAGCGATTGTTTCCCTGTCGTTACCCTAAATTTATCAAACACAGAAGATTGCGAAAGCAGTACGAGCTTAGCGCTGAGTGGT
>JBCBDH010000573.1:0-4497 GCA_038529855.1 Bacteroidota bacterium
CGATTTACAATGCTGTTAGAGATGGCTGGCGCTATAGTCCATACGATATCAATTTTACTGTTGAGGGAAGTCGAGCCAGTTATTTACTGACTAGAGAACACGGCCACTGTATTGACAAGGCTACGCTGATGATTGCAATGGCTAGGGCTTGTGGTATTCCCGCTCGACTTTGCTTGGCCAAAGTACGCAATCACCTGGCTACCGAAAAGCTGGAAGCCTATTTGGAAAGTAATGAAATGGTTCCTCATGGTATAGCAGAGTTATATCTGGAAGGCCAATGGGTTAAAGCAACGCCAACTTTTAATAGCAGCCTGTGCGAATACCTCTCCGTTGACCCATTGGAGTTTAATGGTCGTGATGACTCGCTCTTTCAGCAGTATGATCGCAGCGGCCAAAAGTATATGGAGTATTTAGAAGATTATGGCCATTTTGAGGAAATTCCACTCCAATTTATTCGAACCAAATTAGTGGAGCATTATCCTCAATTCTTTGGCCATTCATCTGAGATGCGTCAAAGTTCTCTTCCCAAATAAGGGATCGCACAGAGAACTATTGCGTATCTTTGCGCCAAAGTCCAAACTATGATCGAAGCCAAACCAAAGATAGCCAAGAAAGTATTATTAAAAGCCTTTCGACTCATGGCTACCGCCAAGTCGATGACCGAAGTTTACGAGGAAAATTTTAAGGTGGTCTCCAAATATGTTCACGCCACTTCCAGAGGACATGAGGCCATCCAATTGGCCCTAGCCATGCAGCTAAATGCCCAGGATTATGTCGCTCCCTACTATCGCGACGATGCCCTACTGCTAGGTATTGGCATGCGGCCCTACGAGTTGATGCTCCAATTGCTGGCCAAACGAGAGGACCCTTTTTCTGGAGGCCGTTCTTACTACAGTCATCCCTCGCTGGATCGGGCAGATATGCCCAAAATTCCCCATCAATCCTCTGCTACAGGGATGCAAGGTATTCCCACAACAGGTATTGCCATGGGGGTACAATACAAAGAGAAATTGGGCCTAGCTGGTACGGAACAAAAAGATAAACCCGTTGTGGTCTGTTCCTTTGGTGATGCCTCCATTACGGAAGGGGAGGTGTCTGAGGCTTTTCAGATGGCAGCGCTCAAACAATTCCCCATTCTTTATCTGGTTCAGGATAATGAATGGGATATCTCTGCTAGTGCTGAAGAAATTCGTGTGACTGATGCCGCGGGCTATGCCAAAGGCTTCCCAGGGATAGAGGTGTACAGCATTAATGGGAGTGATTTCATGGAGTGTTATTTGACGGTCAAAAAGGTATTGACCAAGATTCGCAAAGAACGTCGCCCTTTTCTTATCCATGCCAAAGTCCCTCTGCTGAATCACCATACTTCTGGGGTTCGAAAAGAATGGTATCGCGATGATTTGGAAGAACACGAATCCCGCGATCCCTATCCACTTTTCAAGGGACAATTGATGGATATTGGCCTCAGCCATGAAGACCTGAGTGCTATTGAGGAAGAAGCTCGTGCCCTTGTTGAGGCAGATTTTAAAGAAGCGCAGCAAGCAGAAGATCCTCGACCAGAGGATTTGTATACCCACGATTTTGCGCCTAGCCCCATCACCAGTGAAGCAGGGAATCGCAGCCCTGAAAATGGCGAGATGAAAGTAATGGTAGATTGTGCGCTATTTGCCGTTCAGGAGCTGATGACCAAACATCCAGAATGTCTGTTTTATGGCCAAGATGTAGGGGGGCGATTAGGGGGCGTTTTTCGCGAAGCCGCTACGCTCGCTCAAAAGTTTGGCGATGACCGCGTTTTTAATACACCCATTCAAGAGGCTTTTATTATTGGAAGTACAGTGGGAATGTCTGCGGCTGGGCTTAAGCCCATTGTCGAAGTGCAATTTGCAGATTACATTTGGCCTGGTCTCAATCAATTATTTACGGAAGTGAGTCGATCTTGCTATTTGTCTAATGGTAAATGGCCCGTGAGCATGATTCTTCGCGTACCCATTGGAGCCTATGGTAGCGGTGGTCCTTATCATTCTTCTAGTGTAGAGTCTGTGGTTTGCAATATTCGAGGGGTCAAGGTGGCTTATCCAAGTAATGGAGCGGATTTGAAAGGGCTAATGAAATCAGCTTTTTACGATCCCAATCCAGTGGTTATTTTTGAGCACAAAGGTCTGTATTGGTCTAAGGTAAGAGGTACGGAGGCTGCTCGCTGTGTAGAGCCAGATGAGGATTATGTCCTTCCCTTTGGCAAAGCTCGTCAAGCCCTCGCAGCTGATGAGGCTAAGATCGACATAGGAGATTCTCTTGCTGTGATTACCTATGGTATGGGGGTCCATTGGGCCTTGAATGCAGCAAAGGACTACGAAGGGCAAATCGAAATTTTGGATTTGCGTACCCTACATCCATTGGATGAAGAGGCGATTTTTGAAGTGGCCAAAAGGCATAATAAATGTTTGGTGGTGACAGAAGAGCCTGTTCACAATTCCTTTGCGCAAAGTATTGCGGCCCGCATTCAGGAGCATTGCTTTGAGTTGCTGGATGCACCCGTTCGGACAATAGGCTCTGCCAATATGCCTGCTATCCCGCTTAATGCAACGCTGGAACAGAACATGATTCCGTCTATTGAAAAGGTAAGTGAAGCCATTGGTGATTTACTAGCCTATTGATATTAAAAACCCATAATCATGACTCCTATTCAAGGAAAGGTCGTTTGGATAACAGGTGCTTCCTCTGGTATTGGTGAGGCCCTGGCCCTTTATTTGGCTCGCTCTGGTGCAAGACTTATTTTATCCGCTCGTCGAAAGGAAGTGTTGGAAGAAGTAAAGGCGCGGTGTAATGTAGCTGATAAAGAGGTGCTTGTTTTACCCCTTGACTTGGCCAATGAAGATCAAATGCAGGCTTGTGTAGCTGAGGCACTTACTTACTTTGGTCGAATAGACTGGCTGATCAATAATGGAGGAATCAGTCAGCGATCTATGGTAGCTGATACGGAAATGGAGGTTTATCGCCGTTTGATGGATATTAATTATCTGGGAACGGTGGCCTTGACCAAAGCGGTACTCCCCGTCTTTTTAAAACAAGGGGGTGGACAATTCGCGGTGATTTCTAGTTTGATGGGGAAATTTTCTTCTCCGCTGCGCTCGGGCTATAGTGCGGCCAAACATGCCCTACATGGATTTTTTGATGCGCTACGTATGGAACACCACGAGGATAATATTCGAGTAACAATTCTATGTCCTGGCTACGTCCGAACCAATGTGTCCAAAAACGCCTTGACTGCCAATGGTGCAGCTCAAGGAACAATGGATAATGCAACGGATAAGGGAATGTCACCTGAGCAGTGTGCAGAAAAAATTGTGGAAGCCATCCGAAGAGGGAAATACGAAAGCTACATTGGTGGAAAGGAAACCCTGGCTATTTACCTCAAGCGCTTTTTCCCCAATTTGCTCCACAATATCGTCCGTAAGGCTGCGGTTACCTAAATCGCTTCAATAACAGGGATAAACTCAGTATTAATACCAGGCCCAGTAAGTAAGAGCCCGTAGTACTAGAGAAAAAGTGTTCGGGCCAGATCATCGCCTGGGCATCTCCAAATTGTACAAAGGCCGCCCAATAATAAGGATGGGCATTGGCTTTATCAGCGCTTTTGATGTGTTCGAGCTTGGCTTGTCGAAGGGCTTCATCCTTGGTTTTTCCCGCTCGTAAATTTTCGTAAAAACGCACCATAATGCCTGAGGTGGAGCAATCGTCTACTGCCCAAAGACTCATCAGCGTACTTGGGCAACCCGCCAAGATAAAACCTCTTGCCAGGCTCATCACCCCTTCGCCTTTGATCAATTTGCCATAGCCCGTATTACAAGCACTCAGGACCACTAAGTCAGCCTGCAAGGGGATATTGACCAAGTCGTAATTGGATAGATAGTCATCAGAGAACCAAATCTTGTTGAGCATATTATCTTGATCATCAACACAGGCATGGGTGGCGAGGTGGATGATTCTGTATTGTGCCGCTTCATTCGCAAAATTGCTTTTGTTGGCTGATTGTGCCAGATAGGTTTTGCCACTAATTAATGCTTCTATGGATTCGACTTCTTGCTGATTGCACTGTAGACTGTAGATATTATCTGAGGTACAACTCTGCCGCTGTTGGTCGCCTACTTGCTGACCAAATGAGGGGGCAAAACCAATAAAAGACTTTAGGGCTTGCTGTTTGGGATCATTATTTTGGCGATGTTGGAGCAGTAAGGTAGCGGAGTAGTGGTAGCTCAAAGTGTATTGCCCAAGCAAATACTGAAACTGTTTGGGATCGTAATTTTTGATTTCGGGGTCAACGGCCTTTTGGAGCAAAATACCAAAGGGGAGATAGGAGAGTAGGTCATCGGGAATGATGAGGAGTCGCTGGACGGAGGAGGGAAGTTGGCGCAGCGTATTTTCCAAAAGAATTTGGTAAAGCGAGTGACCTTCCTTGGCAAAACTTCGACAATTAGCGATGTAATTATTGCTATTGGG
>JBCBDH010000574.1:0-4491 GCA_038529855.1 Bacteroidota bacterium
TAAAGGCCCTCTGCCGTTTGCGGAGTCTTAAAGAAAAAGGACATCCATTCCTGTATGCCATCCATACCGCTTCGCTTGGCCAAATCCAGTAATAAGGCCAAATCCAGTACGATGGGAGCAGCCAGAATAGAATCGCGGCAGAGAAAATCTACCTTGATCTGCATGGGATAATTGAGCCATCCACGGATGTCAATATTATCCCAGCCTTCTTTATTATCGCCACGAGGTGGGTAGTAATTGATTCTTACCTTGTGATACAAATCCCCATACAGGTCTTTGTGGCGTTCGGGCTCAAGGATATCTTCCAATACGCCAAGCTTGGAGACTTCTTTGGTTTTAAAATTATCGGGATCATCCAATACCTCTCCATCTCTGTTTCCTAGGATATTGGTAGAGAACCAACCGTGAACGCCAAGAGAACGCGCCTTTAGGCCAGGTGCGATAATGGTCTTCATCAGGGTTTGTCCCGTTTTGAAATCCTTACCAGCAATGGGTGTATTGCTTTGCTTGGCCAGTTCGATCAATGCAGGAACATCGCCAGACAGATTAGGCGCACCATTGGCATAGGGGACACCCATTTTGATAGCTGCATAAGCATAGATCATACTTGGCGGAATATTAGGATCATTGTTCTTTAGCCCCTCTTCAAAGGCAGCTATGGTTTTGTGTACCTTGGTTTCTTCGAGGTAAATCTCTGTTGATCCACACCAGACCATCACCAATCGCGTACACTTATTTTCCTTTTTGAAGTTGGCGATATCTTTCATCAGCGCTTTGGCAAGGGCCATCTTGGTTCTACCTCGCTTGACAAAGCGACCATCTAATTTTTTGACATATTCCTTATTAAAAACCGCCTTCATCGGCTTGACCTTTTTAAGATCTTTTTTGATACTATCGAGTAGACCGCGATCCAGAACGGCAGCGTGTACAGCAGCTTCGTATACATCATCCTCAAAGATATCCCAGCCTCCAAAGACCATATCTTTCAGTCCTGCCAGCTCAATAAAATCTTTGATTTTTGGACTGCGATTTTCGGTGCGCTTGCCCAAGCGGATGGTCCCCATTTGGGTAAAGGAGCCAACGGGGAGGGCCAATCCTTTGCGGATGGCAATTACTCCAGCGATAAAAGTCGTGGCTACAGCGCCAAGTCCAGGCAGTAGGACACCCAATTTTCCTTTTGGTTTTGCAATATTTGGTTGCTCTTTCATATTTTAAAGATTAAGTATTACAGGTTTATTTAATTTGACTAGCGCATTCCGAAAATGCTTTCCAAAATGACTGTTATATCCATTGATGATCGCGATACCAGTTAATCGTCTCTTTTAGTCCTTGTTCGAGATCGTATTGAGCCTTAAAGCCCAGTTCCTCTTGAAGGGGGCGAATATCGCATTTCCAATTTAAACTTTCTAATTCTTTAACTTTTTCCAAATTCAAAGCGGGATAACGGCCATTTATTGCGGCTACTTTTTCCGTTACCAGCGCTACGACTCGTACTAAAGCCAGAGGGAGATGAAATTTAAAAGTCCGCTGCTGTAAAAATGTTTTGCCCAGGCGGCCCAGGTCTTGTGCTGAATAACTTTTTCCGTCTGCGACAAAATAGGAACGACCCTGCTGTTTTGAAGTTAGGGCAGTGACGATCAAACGCGCCAGGTCTTTGACATAAATAAAGGTCAACTGTTGTTTAGCAAAACCGATATAGGGTTCCAGTCCCTTGGCAAGTAACTTAAAGAAAGACAATAGGTCCTTTTCTCTTGGGCCATACACAGCTGTTGGTCGAAGGATCACATAGGGCAAATCGGCCTGTTCTTTCAAAAACTGCTCCGCAGCCAACTTACTCTCTCCGTACATCGTCACCGGACGTGGAAGATCATTTTCCATGACCATATCCTCCCCTTCTGCTTTTCCATCCACTGGCCCATAAGCTGCCAAGCTACTGATGAAGACCAGCTTTTTTAAGGGATGTCCAGCAGCTTGTAGCGCTCGAACCAGATTTTCGGTATAATTGGTGTTGACCTTGAAGTAGCCTTTTCGATCTGCTGCCTTCGTCACCCCTGCATTGTGGATTACATAGTCAAAAGCATGGTGTTTAAATTGCTGTGTCATCGCTTCGACATCCGATAGGTCAATCAAGAGAAATTGAATGCGCTCATCCTGTAGATAGGTACGACTACTACTTGCCCGGACGGCAGCGTATACCTCAAAGGATTCGGCTAGGCAGGCTTCCACTATATAACCACCGATAAAGCCACTAGCGCCAGTAATCAGCACTTTATTCATAAAGGTATTCTCTGATGTTTGTTACCGCTCATTATTCCTGTTCTATATATATAGGTGTAGGAAGGAGAGATAAGCGGTTGTATCTCTAGCTAAAATACATCTGATACATGCGATAGGTCTTGTCAATTTCCGCATTGATATTGACGAGTCCTTTATTCATCATCTCATTATCTTCCAATATCCAGGAAGCCTCAGCAGATGTATAGTTTTTTTCTAATCCTCTTTTAATAATTCGAGCATAAAAAATCCCTTCTATGCCCATTCGGCGATATTCTTCTACGACGCCTAATATAATGATTCGGATTTTTCTGATGTTCTTTTTGCCAAACAACAATTTAAAAATACCAAAGGGCAGCAAGCGACCACGGGGGATGTTTCGAACGACTTGATTGATATCTGGGATGGCTACCGCCATTCCAATTCCTTTCCCCTCATGTTCTGCAATCAAGACAAAATCTGGGTCGACAATCAATTTTAAGCCCTCCGCCAAAGCCTGAAACTCTTCTTTTGTAGCTGGCACAAAACCCCAGTTTTTATCCCAAGCCTTATTGTAAATATCTCGTAGCAGGTTGGCTTCTTCTTTGAAGTGCTTCATATTTACCGAGCGAATAGTAATTCCCTTTTTATTGATCCGCTCCTCCAATCGCCCAGCCAGGTTGACGGATTTCATATTGACCTTATCTCCTGTGACGAGATAGGCATATAAATCCATCTGCTTTTGCAAACCATAGCGCTCGAGGAATTCGGGATAGTAAGGTTTATTGTAAGGCATCATCACCGTTGGCGGCCTGTCGAAACCATCAATTAGTACACCAGCTGTATCATTGGTACTAAAATTTGCTGGTCCCAAAATACCCTCCAAGCCTTCGGCGCGTACCCATTCCATGGCCTTATCCAACAGGATTTTAGCGACCTCATAATCATTAATGGTATCGAAATAGCCAAAGTAGCCTACTTGCTCATTGGTAAACTGGATGTGATTATTATTGCGAATGGCGGCAATGCGACCAACGATCTTTCCTTCTCTCATCGCCAGATAGAGCTGCACTTTGGAGTGAAGGAAGAAGGGATTTTTTTTGGTATTGAGATGTTCTTTTTGTGCTAAATAAAGTTCTGGCACATAATTGACATCATCTACATAGAGATCATGTGGAAAATCAATAAACTGCTTAATTTGTTTTTTGGTGCCGACTTCAACGATGGTCGTCATTCCACATGCACATTTTGCAGTTTAGGAATATCCAGTTGCCGACTAATCTTTTCTATCTTTTCTAGCGCTTCACTGATTTGATCCTTGGTGTGGGTAGCCATTAAGGAGAAGCGAATCAGGGAGTCTGTTGGTTTTACAGCTGGCGTAATAACAGGATTGACAAATACGCCTTCTTCCAACAACATCCTCGTCATCATAAAGGTCTTATTGGTATCGCGAATATAAATCGGGATGATGGGGGTTTCCGTATGCCCGATATCAAAACCCAGTTGGCGTAGGGCATTGATGGTAAAGTCCGTATTTTCCCAAAGGGTATCGATGCGTTTAGGTTCTGCCTTAATCAAATCAATGGCGGCAATAACACTAGCTGCATTTGCTGGAGCGATGCTGGCGCTAAAGATCAGCGAGCGGGCATGGTGTTTTAGGAAATTGATCGTGGCGTGATCAGAGGCAATAAAGCCACCAATGGAAGCCAGGGATTTACTAAAGGTCCCCATAATTAAATCAACGTCATCATTGACTCCAAAGTGATCGACCGTTCCTCTTCCGCCCTTGCCCATGACCCCAAGGCCATGTGCATCATCAACCATGATATTGGCCCCATACTTTTTGGCTAGCGCTACAATTTTGTCGAGCTTGGCCAAATCTCCTTCCATACTAAATACGCCATCCACTGCGATCAATTTAAGGCGATCGGGTTCCAGGCGTTGGAGTACTTTTTCCAGAGAGGCCATGTCATTATGGCGAAATTTGACCGGTTTGGCAAAGGAAAGGCGACTACCATCAATGATACAGGCATGATCTAGCTCATCCAGTATAATATAATCTTGACGGTTAGTGATGGAAGAAATGACACCCAAATTTACTTGATAGCCCGTACTAAAGACCAAAGCCTCCTCCTTATTGACAAAATCGGCTAACTTTTCCTCCAATTCCAAATGAATATCCAGGGTGCCATTTAGAAAACGAGAACCAGCACATCCTGAACCATAAATATGGTTCAG
>JBCBDH010000575.1:0-4480 GCA_038529855.1 Bacteroidota bacterium
CCGTGTAGCCCGTTCGTCTTTGTTTAGGATACTTTTTGAGTTCTTCCTCTGATAAGCGACCGCGGAGCTTAAAATCCCAGGGGTCCATTTGGGCCGTAGGGTAGTCGCCGTGTTTGACATCCCTTCCCCGTTCCAATACCAAAGTCTTTAGCCCTTTCTCTGTCAGTTCTTTGGCGGCCCAGCCCCCGCTGATTCCCGAGCCCACGACAATGGCATCATAAGTGTGTTCTGCTTTTCCTTTTGAATTGAAATACATCGTGTTTACTTTAACTTTCTTCAAACAATTAGATCATTCTAAATATAATATTTTTTTTGAGGCTACCCACATTCGTAAAATTAAATGAGGACAAATGAGCAGCTTAGTACCTAATTGTTTGGTTAAGGTATTTGTTTAGACCAAGGGCAGGAAAAAGTCAAAATAGCCCCATCAAAGCACTTATACACGGTGTATGTCGAATAAAGGGAATTAACGGCACTCTCTGGTGATGGGGAAATCCCGCGATATTTTATTATCCCCATCTTCTTTATCCAGCCATTTGCCACAAGGGAAGTCATAGCGAACACCGCTTTTGAGATCTTTTACTCGGATGATTTCTACCAACCAATTGGGATTCTCACCAGTGTTGTCATGACGAACAACTAACTTTTGGAGGCTTCCAAAATTCTCTTCAACGGGAATTTCAAATTCATCTGCCGAACAGGAGATAAAGTTTTCTTTTTGTGTCTGATTCAGATACATTTCTTTACTCTGGCCTTTGCTGCCAAACATGGTCATGTAAATCTTGGCTTTGGTCCCAGCGTCTTCATCACAACCGGTGCGAAACATGACCTCATAAGTGGTAGGGCCTTGGTATTCTTCGGGTTCTGGAGGAGTAGAAGGGAGCGGAGCGATGGATTTTTGCGGGGGAGCAGGCTCTGCCGTTTGGGATTCTTCTGCTGGAGGCTTGGTATTATTCTGACAAGCAGTCAATAAGGTAAAGCTGTAAATCAACAGTAAGGCCCAGACCTGGAGCAGGACTCTAGAAGATAATGGATGGGTTGATAAATGCATTGGTATTAGTTAAAAGTAGATTAATCGATAGCATTTCCCCAATGCTAGCAGTAGCGGGGTGATGTAAAGGTTTATCGGTGAAAACTTTCACCAATAAAAGCTAAGGCATCTTTTATGCCAGTACGCCAATACGTCCAATTATGTGCCCCGTCTCGAACTCTAAATTCATGAGGAATGTCCAAATCGTTAAATTGCATATGAATTTCAGCATTGCCTTGAAATAAAAAGTCATCATCTCCGCAATCAAAATAATAGCGCACACTTTGGAGCTGCTCAATATCCATAGTTTTTAGCAAATAAAAAGGATTATTGGCTTTCCAATGATCGGTAAGGCGATCCTGACCCACCAGGCCAGGACCATATATTGGTCCTTCTACCCGATCCCAACGCCCTTGCTCGTAGTCTAATACGGTCTCCGCTGTGTAAAGTGCTGCACTCAATGGAGCTGTTGCGGCAAATAGATCGGGATGTTTCATCGCATAAATCAGCGCACCATATCCCCCCATCGACAAACCACAAATCCCCCTAAACTCTTTCTCTCCCCGAATGCGATAGGCTTTTTCTACGCTTGGTAAAAGCTCCTTTATAAACATGTCTTCATAAAGCACTGTCGAGTCGTGATTATTGAGGTACCAAGTCAACTTTGCATCGGGCATAACAATGATCATCGGAGGGATCGCTCGTTCGGCAATGGCTTGATCAGCAGTTAGCTGAACTTCCCCAAATTGTATCCAGGCGCTTTCGTCATCAGAGTAGCCATGTAGTAAATATACAACAGGATAGGATCTAGTGGATTGGTCATAGCCAGGAGGTAGATAAACGGCATAGTTTACCGCTTGGTCCATCAATTTGCTGGATAAGCTCAGTCCTTCAATAACCCGCCCTGTTGTTTGGGCGGTGAGAAAGAGAGAACAAAAAGTCATCAAGGAAAAGATCAAGAGAATTCGTAGGCTCATAACAAAGGATTGAATAATGATTTCAAAAGAAATGGAAACAACCAAAAGTAAGAAAAAAATTAGGCTTAATTAGCGAAAAAAACAGGAGAAACCCAGTAAAAAGAACCTTGTGAAAACACTTTATTTGCGCCGAAGAAGAGATACAAATAGTGGATTTTTAAATATTTTTTAATGTATTTTTAGTTTGATAATATGATTTATTTATGCCTATTAATTTATTGTTTAAATAAATGAATATCAAATATTTATGATAGTATTTCGGTTGTCTTAAATTGAATTGTAAATATCATGTTATAAATAATTATTAAATTTAACTATGTCACAAAGTTTAGTGATTACGAACATATGAACATTTCTTTTGGATTGACTTTTGTGTCCGCTGAGTATATAGATAACCCATATCTACTAAGGACACAAAACTAGTACCTGATGGTCACCCGATATCACTACAAGCCATTAGTCGCCTTCTGTATAGGTCTAATATGTTCTATGACCTATCTTTCAGATAGCACCTTCGCTCAAGTTCCTAATGCCACCAATACCCCGCCTGCTGAAAATTTTGTTGGAGAGGGTTTTTGCTATGACATAGTGTTTTCCAATAGCGATGTCAATCCAGGCTTTGGTCCCTATCTGCGCATCATTATCCCCCCGGATTTATCTTTGAATATGATTTCTTTTGTACCTGGAGGGGGATCGATTATTTCCAATGAGCTTTTTCCGATTTCTGGTCAATTAACTGATGCTTTGATAGATTCTATTGTATCGGGAACTCCTGGTGATCGAATGATCATTTTTGAACCGCCTGTGGGATCAGTTGTTCAGAATGGTCCTGATTTGACTACGAGTTTGTGTCTGGATATCGACGTGGCTGCCCCCATAGGTGTTCCCATTCCCATTGCCATTCAGCCTATTTTTCGCTTTGGAGATGTGGCTACTGGGATCAATGGCCCACTGCTCAATGTCATGGATACGGCTTCTGTCACCCCCACCATTTTTACCTATACCAAAACGGCAACTAGTTTTGAAGGGCTTATTCCACCTGGACCATCCTATCCAGTCACTTATACCCTGACCTTAGATATTGCCAATGGGCAAACCATTAATAACCTCAGCTTCTTTGATACCCTGGAAACCAAATTACAATATTTGGATTTCGTCAGTGTAACAGGAGGATGTACCGTTGATTCAACGAATATTACCTATGCGGCTCCTGGTGGAAATTTTGTCGTCACCTGTCCATCAGCTACTGGAACAACGGCAGGTAATGATGTCGTCATCCAATACCAAGCCTATGTTACAGATATTCTCGATCACAGCCAATGTGATATTCCCGACCCAGCAGATACTTACCAGAACAACTCCAATTTCACGACGACCACACAGCCTGGCGATAATTTGGCTTATGTCAGGGATACTGCCCTTCACATAACCATAGAGAAAGGGGTTAATCCAGGAACCGTCTCCCCTGGAGAGACCGTCACCTACACTTCTACTTTTGAAGTATCCGATTATGATACTGCTACTTACTTATTCATCACGGACATTCTACCCGATGGGCTAAGCTTAGATAATCCCTCTGTTAGTTTAGCGGTTGGAGGGACAGGGATTGCTTTGACCACAGGTGTTGATCTATTTATTGATCTCAATACGCCAGGCATTGGTCAAACTCAAATTCGAGTCAATGTAACTGATGCTTATGGGGCCAATTTGGAAGGCCCAATCACAGGTTCCTTATCTTATAATGCTATGGTCGATCAAACCTATGATACAACAGGAGACCCCCTGCTGGCAGATGATGCCGTCAGCTCTTCGATCAATATGGCTTATGACGTTTTGGGAGGCGCTTCGGGCTGTAGTGATGGTAGTGGCGCTGGGGTAAGCATTCGCCCCACCAGCATTGACAAGACATTGATTGATCCGTTGGCAGGAACTTTCCAACCAGGAGATACGATGACTTATCGACTAGAAATGTCTATTCCCTCTGGAGATGTTGACAGTATTGTTTTTGAAGATTACTTCCCGTTGCCCGTTCTTGAGGTGGTGGATACCATTAGCATAACGGCGATTACAGATCCAGGCTTTTTGGGTTTGGAACCAGTCTCTCGGGTGATCGTCCCTGCACAGAATATGTTGGAAATTACTTTCCCCAATATCTCCACAACGGCTCCTGCGCAATTAGGTGTAGATGTCCGCATTATGATCAGTGATGAGCCCTTTGCCGATGGCCTTTTCCATTCCAATATCCTGCAATCCTATTCCAAAAATACACCTGGGGTTACCTCAGTATCTAATGACTTGGTTTTAATTCAGGTGGGTAGCCCTCAGTTGAGCATTACCAAAGGGATTTCTGCTACAGATAATACCAATAGCAATATTAGTCCTGCAGCCTCAACTCTTCCCGTCGATGGAGATGCTACTAATGCGGATGCAGGTGACTTACTCACCCGTATTTTCCACAGTGATAACATAGGTG
>JBCBDH010000576.1:0-4474 GCA_038529855.1 Bacteroidota bacterium
CTACGGTACAAGTGGACGAAGATCGGGAGCCTCCCATTGTTGATGCAGGGGAAGCAGGGCAGTTGGATTGTGTCGATCAAAGCCTGCGTTTGTCTGGAACTGTTAGCCCTATAGGGGAGACTGCTTTCGAGTGGTCGACCTTAGATGGTAATTTGGTAGACGATTTGAACAGTTTGCAGCCCATCGTTGATGAGGTAGGCACTTATGTCTTACAGGCGGTCAATTTAAATAATGGTTGTACGGCGAGTGATGTGGTTCAGGTGGAATACGATCCAGAGGTACCGCAAGGAGTGGAATTAGACATCACTGAGCCTTCTTGCTTTGGAGAGGAAGATGGACAGATATCTATCCTTGATGCCATTGGTGGAACGCCGCCTATTTTGTATTCCCTGGATGGCGAAAACTTCTTTGACAACAAAGACTATATCCGATTGGGAGCAGGCGATTATCGCTTATATGTTCAGGATGCCAAAGGCTGTGAGTGGGATACTTTAATCACTTTGGCTCAACCCGCCCCCTTTGTTGTCAGCATGGGCGGACCGCTAATCATCCAGTTGGGGGACAGTATTCGACTTAGCCCTCAAGTTAATCTACCTCTTGATAGTTTCTATTGGGATGAAGACCCTACTTTATCTTGTACGGATTGCTGGAATCCCATTGCCAGTCCAACCACGACGAATCGCTATCGCTTATTCCTTCAAAGTGATCGCTGTATGGAGCTTGCACAGGTAGAGGTCCAGGTGATCAAAGAGCGAAAGGTCTATATTCCTACTGCCTTCTCTCCCAATGGCGATGGATGGAATGAAAAATTCACCATTTATGCTGGCACAGGTGTAAGCCGCATCAAAAACTTCCGCATCTATGATCGCTGGGGCGCCCTGGTCTTCGAACAACTCAATGCCCAGCCCAATGCGGATAACGAAGGCTGGGATGGTCGTTTGAAAGGCGAATTACTCCGCCCTGGTGTTTTTGTCTATTATGCAGAAATAGAATTTACTGATGGCTTGGTTGAATTGTACAAAGGAGATGTTACCCTAATGCGCTAGTGCTTAATGCTGCACCACAAAACGCTTGGTCCATTCTCCTTTAGCTGAATAAATGCGCAATAGAT
This sequence comes from Bacteroidota bacterium, assembly GCA_038529855.1. Classification (GTDB taxonomy): domain Bacteria; phylum Bacteroidota; class Bacteroidia; order Chitinophagales; family Saprospiraceae; genus JBCBDH01. Next base: position 1,112 of record JBCBDH010000576.1, read on the forward strand.
AAATACCATCCAAAAGCCTGGAAACATCCAATTCGCTCCTAGCCTCGCTCATCCTCCTCGTCATTAAACGTCTACCAACCAAATCATAGACCTCAATGCTTGAAGCATCTTCCCAAGCTGGCCATTCGATCAACAGATTTCCCTGTGTGGGAATAGGACTTAGGTAAAAGGAGGGGTCTTTGGATACATCGCTGGTACTTACAGTGCTTTCGCCAAATAACCATTGATAAGCTTCAGAAAATTCTCGGTTCCAGTAGGATTCACTGTGTGTACCATCTGGATGGATAAGCAGCTTTTTCTGCCCCTCTTCAAAACCTGTCTGCTCAAAAGTGCTTTCCATCTGATTCACCCCATTGATCATGCTAGGACCTTCCAATTGGCCAGCAATGGAATAAAATTTACTCACTGAATTAGCGCCAGCATCAAGCGTATGGTCATACACTTCATCAGAAAACCAATAAGAGGGAGAAAATAAACCCGCACGACCAAATACTTCTGGATACTCCATAGCGGCATAATGAGAAATCAATCCCCCCATTGAGCTACCCATAATCCCCGTATAAGGCGCTGTCGTTAGGGTGCGATAATTGGAATCAATAAAAGGCTTGAGCGTATTGACGATGAAATCGACATACTCATCGCCCTCCCCACCATAGGTCTGACCCTGAATGACGCTGGTCCAGGGCGAATACTCATCCAGTCTATGTATCCCACCATTATCTATCCCAATGACAATTATCCCATAATCGCCTTGTGCGGCTAGTTCATTGAGGGATTCATCCACCCCCCATTCTCCAGCAAAGCTGGTGGAATTATCAAAAAGGTTCTGGCCATCGTGCATATATAAGACAGGATAGCGTTTGGTCGTAGAGCTGTAGTAATCAGGTGGTAGATATAGCCAGATCCTTCTGCTTCTGTTGAGCTGAGGGATTTGAAAATCTAGATCCAATACACTCACATTATCCGCAGCCGTACTCACACCTGTTCCTCCTTGTCCTTCCCAAGTCAATATGGGCAACTCTTCTGTTTGCATACCGCCACTGTACTCCACGATGTGATTGGGGAGAAAGCCGCCACTGGCATTTCCTTCCACGGTATCCCAACTTCCCCGTGTAAATTTAAATTCTATAGTACTGGGAGCAATATCCAGTACGATCTCATATTGTCCATTATTTTCGCTGAGGATATAGTCGCTCAGATTGGGTTGCCAATTGTTAAAACTACCTGCAATGTAGATGTCGTCTCCAGCGGGCGTATTGGAGGGAATGCTGGTTACGCGAATGGTGAGCTGTGCGTAGCTCATAGAAAAACACAAGCCCAACAGGCTGCTCAAAATCACTAATCTTAAATTCATCATTTTTGGATTGGCTTCAAGTTAATTGTTAGAAGCCCAAAGATAGGATTAAAACACAGCCTAATACAAATATTCAGAAGTGAAATATTGATCAGCTAAAATGGGCTTTTCCCAAGTCTGCTTCCAAATAGCTGTAGAACCAGACTAGGGAAAATACATTAGCCTTTGCGCTTTTGTACCCTTAAGATGACTCTATTGATGCCTTTGACCACATCGACCAGGGCCTCATCTTCATCGTCCCATTTACTGACGGGTTTGGCATTTTTAGGCAAGCCTTGTAGCATGGCGAATTCAGCAAAGGTCCAATCGCAGGGCTTCATAATGATGGGAATGACTACGGCTTCTTTGGCAGCGTGTTTTTCTAGTGCCCCCTTTAGCTCTACCTTGTAGATGTAATCAGAAGCGAGGAAATTGGAGCTGACCAGTAGCAGAATGATATCAGCGCTGTCCAATTCCTTTTTAATTTCTTCATCCCATTCTTCGCCTGGCTCAATGCCTCGATCATTCCATATGTGAACGGCAGGATGGCGGCGAATCATAGCCATATGCTTGTCGAGTTTTTCTCTCAGAGACTCATCGTCATGTGCATAAGAGGTGAAAATCTTTACGGGAATATTTGGGTCAAACATAAATCTGTTTTTGCTGTAGAATTAATGAGCTTACATTTAGTCGGTTTTCCGCATTTCAGCGCGGTCAAAATCAGCAGGAAAATGCTCATCGAGTACATCACGTGCTGCCGAACTACTTCCAATAGAGGCAAGAATAGTGCTATTTTTGGCTTCTGACATTTCGTACAAACTACTAGGTTCAACTTCAGGAAAGCCCAAGTCAGTCAAATTATCTTTTTCCAAAGTCGCATTGTATCGCAGATAAGACATGCTGGCCTGGGGGCCCAGAACATCCTTACTCAAATCGCCAATTTCAGAATCCAGTTCTCTGGCCGTTGGGCTCTGCGACAAATACTGCAAGAATAATTCATTCATTTCACCAGCATCCTTCATCAGCATATTGATCACCTCAGTGGCCCAATCCCAGAGCTTATTGTCGGTGACGTCTTCGACCTTCTGTCTGCTTTCCCATCTTCCTGTTCCTACGGATACCAGTAGTAGCTGGTCGGCACCAGTGGGCCATTGGTAGGGGAAGCCTTTGAGCGTAGCGAGTAGGAAGAGCTGCATGGCGGGATTGTTGTGCATGCTGACCCCTCCATCGACAAAAGCGCCAATCTGACCCTGGCCCACATCAAAGGCTTCAGGTTTGAAATAGGTAGGGGCGGCCGTACTTGCTCTTACTGCTTTGCGGAGTAAGATGTCTTTATTGTATTTGTAGTATTTGGCCTTGGGATGATTGAGTAGGGGCCAGGTACTCCCCGTGTCAGCTCGTTTGGTCACGATGCACAAGCCAGTTTTGATGCCATCGCTTGACATTGGCATGTCGCCAAAAATTTTGGTCAGCTCTTCCTCCAATGCCTCGATCTTAAATTTGGCGTTTAGGCGCTTGAATAAAGAGGTTTTGCTACCAAAGATTTGACTTCCCAATTCCAGATACAGCTCTTTGATTTCTTTAGCACTCATACCAATGGCTAAGCCAGAGGCAATAATAGCTCCTGTACTGGTGCCCCCCATCAGATCAAAATAATCGCAAAGTCGAAGGTCTGGATTATTGTGTCTTTTGCGGAGGAGATCTTCAATTCTTTCGAGAAAGCCCAGGGTAATGGCTCCTCGAATACCTCCACCATCTAAGGCAAGGATGCGCTTAGGGCCAGGTGCTTCCAATCTTTCTAACAAGCTACTCATAATATTCAATTTTGGTTATTGTGCTTATTTAAGCGGTTTGGTCATCTTCTTCCTCCTCTTCTTTATTCATCTGGTCTTCAAACCAAGCCGTATTTTCTTGTCCCATAATGTTTTCACAGCGTTCAACGAGCTTCTGATAGGTATTTCCACCTTTGTAAGGGCCACTCTTCGTCGTATACAGTAGCTTCTCTCGCTTTAGCGCTTCTGATGTTCTTC
>JBCBDH010000577.1:0-4467 GCA_038529855.1 Bacteroidota bacterium
AGAATAGGAATCAATTTTCGTATTCTTAGTAGTCAAAATAATCTGATAGTTACCTCTAGGCAAAACCAAAGCCGTTTGATCTTCCTCGCTTTCCAACTCTATTTGATCTAAAGGAACTGCTGCTGCTTCTTCATTGGTCAAAATGGCCTTTACAAGGATGGGATATTGATCTTTTTCAATTCCTTGTTTTTTCACCTCTACCAGTTGATTTTCCTCAATCTCAAAAAGCCAATGGGCTCTGTTGCGGAGGTATTTGTTGGGGGGATGATAAAGGAAAATATCAAAATGTTTGGAGGTGCCATTTCCATTAAAGACCTGACCTTCTTTATTGACGAGAAGACCCATTCTTGCTCCTTTGACCAGAGGGTAATAGGGGCTTGCTTTGATTGTTGTTTTTTCTGACAAGGCATCTTGATAGATCGTCAGGGGGTCAATACCCATTCGTTCTTTTAGGTGGTAGGCCAAATAGTGGTCTTTCTTTCGCTTGGGATAGTCGCTTTCAATAGCATGATACCAGCCACAGTGAATGAGGATCTTTGCCTTGGGGCGATTGGCCAAAAAACGCTCGATATTCAGCGCTTGCTGAAGATCGCGGTCTATATCTTTTGTAGTACTTTCATAGGCAAAAAGCTCAAAGCCTAAGTCCAAGGCTTCTCGAACCAGATTACCCATTTGTGGTTCTCGCGTATAAAAGCCTGTGATAGGACTATTTAAGGGATACTTTCGCTGGTGAAGCTGCGTGTCCATCAAAAACTTTGTCGTATCTCCATAGCTGGGCATCAGCGTTTCCAGTCCCAAATAGCGAAAGCCATTTTGGTACAAAGTCTTCAAGAGTTTGCGGGTAAAAACCCGATGTTGAGGTTTATGATGCGCTTCGCTAATGATGACCATTTGCTCCGTTTTGGTCTTTTCCTCCAAATACACAAAGGGATCAATCAGCTGATAATCGAGAAAGCGAAGACTGTCCTCCCTGGCTAAGCTATCTAATCCCCAATCCAATTTCAACTCATATTGGTTCAATGCCTGGCGATACTTTCCAATGTAAGTGTAAAAATAAGCGGCTGAGCTTTCGCTCAACTGTTTATTCAAAAGCGCCTCCTCAATCTCGTCGCTAAATTTGACTTCGTGTAAGGGCAGCTTTCGATCTTGACCAAAAGCGCAGTGGAAATTTGCGAGGACAAGAAAGAGCAGAAGGCTTAGGATAGATGGGTTCATCGTTTAGTTTTTTACGCTTTTACTCTTCCATACAAGCATTATACTCCTCTACCATCTTGGCTACTTCCTCTCTATTGTAATGATCATACAAGATTTTATCAGCCACCTCTGGGCATTTCCTGAAGAGAGGACTGATTTGCTCAAGCATCATTGTATTACCTACTTCCAGCTTATGAAATTTCCCGTTGACTTGTAGGTAGTAGATATCCTTATATTGCTCCTCTCTTCCTAAATATAAATAACTAACATGACTGTTAGGGGATGTAATAAGTCGAGGGTCTAATTCTTTTTTGTAAATCTTTTTCCAGACATAAAGCCCTACGCTTCCCTCCACCAACTGCTCAATCAGTACATTCTTCTTATCCAAAAATGACTTGGTAACAAAGTACCTGGTCTGCCCACTTTGATCTTCAAACTGAACGGATTTTAGTTTCTTGGCTCGATATCGATCTACTTTTTCCTCAGACTGTGAAAAATAGATCATTTTAGTATGATTGGGAATATACTCTTTTAGTCCAAACCATATCTCTCCCTTTAACGTATCATTCGCGCTGGTAACGATGTAGCCCTTATAGACTTGTTGGCCCTTGGCTGAGGAAAAGCAGGTGATCAATAGACAAGTGCTGAAAAGGAGCAAGCTGAGCCATTTTCTGCTTCCTTTATTTTTTATCCTGTACTTCCTATCACTGTTAAGGAGAAAAACGAGACGTTTTACTGTTTTCATATCTAGGGATTATAAATTTGTTGTGGTGATTTAATCTTTTCTTAAGAACATAAGGAGAACGGCTGATCTTCTGTATCAAACACATAGTACAATGACTTAATGTATGGTGACCATATACTTAATGGCTACTTGATCAGTAGTTCAAATACCTTATTATAGAGAAGTTAAACCTTGCTTTAGAGCGTCTAAGCAATAACAAAGATGCCTATTATTTGAATAGCAGACAAGGGGGAGGGCAGCTTGAAAAAAGGGGGCCATATAGTATGCCTAAGATGAAGCGCCCAACTACAGCAAACTACAAATAGACCTACTTATCTTGATCAATGGTATCACTCTCTATGCGCTTTTGTCTCATGGGGTGAATAAGCTTGTGGTAAAGCAAGATAAATACAGTAACTGCCAACCAATAGTAGACAGAAAACACAAAACCAAAAGCCAGGTAAAATGCTACCAAAAACCCCAAATGAGAAAACCAGTCACTTGCTCCTGAATGTTGTTCGATAAATATCCAATCGTCTATGATGACAATGGGCCAGTAGGCAATCGAGCATAAGAGAACTAGCCATTTAAAGCACCTTAGCGCTTTTTGAAAAGAGGTTTTCATAGGCTTTTATTGACCTTGCCTGTATTTTTGGGTATCCTTACCTCAATTGTTCATCAATAATCGCTTGAAAATACCGCTTTAAAGACTGCTGTTTGGCGGTCTTTTTGACCAAGAGGTTTTCCTCATTTTGATCCATCATTGCGATACGGACAAAGTAGCCTTTATCTCCTCTTCTGCTTGTGTCGATCACCATGCGAATGGGCTGACCAAACAAATCTGGATGTTCCAACTCCTCCCATACCAATCGCCGTTTAATCCTGGGCGCCTCCCCATTGGGCGGCCCAAACCGCTCGACTACTTCGCTTAAGAAAGGTTGGATCTCTTCATTACTCTCAAAGTAAATCATAGGATAAAAGCCATCCCCAAAAGCCATACTACCATCGTCTCGGATTTTGTTCAAACAAGAAGCCAGGAACAAACAGAGAAACAGGACATATATTTTAGCATTCCTCATTTTATCGCAAATTTCATGGGAATGAGGATTCGATAATGCTGATCATCAGGAATATCCCATTGGATGGTCAAAAGACTGGCTAATCGCAGTGTCTCTTTTCCCAAATTGGCTCCAATATCGCGAATGACTTTACTATTGGATGGCATGCCCGTTTTATCCAATTCTACAGCGACCATCACAATCCCCTCCACTCCATTTTTATAAGCGATGGCTGGATAGTTGAATTCCTTATACATCGTATAAACATATTCCCCAATCTGATTGGAATGTGGAGGGGTGTCCTTCAAGGTGATCCATTTATCTCCTTTTTTGACTTGAAGACTTAAGGCAGAATGAAGGACTTCGCCTTGGTCAAAATCATAGGTCAAATACGGTTGCCCTCTTCGGTCATTGAATTTCCAGATGCCTACCTTCTTTCCATTGTCAAATTGTCCCGTGATGAGCACCCTACCTTTTTTGGTCTTCATCTCGTAGCTGCCATTTTCTACCCCCTCTTTATTGACGTGTTTGACTTCTTTATAGAAATCAGCTTTCGCCTTGACTTTTTTCTGTCCAAAAACGACTAAAGTGTGGAGGCTTAAAAATAATAGTGGCCAAATCCATTTCATATTGCTTTCTATTTTTGATTAATTCAAGTTTCTGTACTCCAGAGGGCTCATTCCTGTTTTAGATTTGAATAAATTGCTAAAATGCTGTGGATACTTAAATCCCAGGGAATAGCCAATTTGGCTGACTGATTCTTTTGAATTGAGCAAGCTGAGTTTGGCTTGTTCGATAACAAAGAGATGAATGTGCTCCTGAGCCGTTTTACCCGTCTCTTTTTTCAGGAGGTCGGTCAGGTAGCTATTGGATAGATTAAGCGCATGGGCACAATAATTGACAGTGGGCAGCCCAAGGATATCCTGCACCTGTTGTTCTTCATAATAGGTTTTGAGCAGCCGCTCGAATTTAGAGACCGTGTCTATATTCAAATTGGTTCGAGTATAAAACTGGCGATCATAGAATCTTAGACAATAATCCAAAACCAGCTCTATATTTAGATTGATGAGATGTTGGCTGTGTTTATCCAGATTTTGGCTGTACTCCTTTACGATTTTATCCAGTAGTTCCTTAATGGTTTGTCTTTCCTCCTCTGAAAGATGTAATGCCTCATTTGCATCGTAATTGAAAAAGGAATAAGTGTTAATCTTTTTGCCTAAATCAGATTTTCTGATCAAATCTGGATGAAAGGCCAATAGCCATCCCTCCTGATTGCTGGCATCATAATCGTCTCCTTCCTCAAATTGCACGACCTGTCCAGGGGCGGTGAACATAAGCGTTCCCTGCTCATAATCATAGGAGTTGCGGCCATACTGCATTTTACCACAGTTGCCCTTCTTGAGCATCACCTGATAAAGATTCATCACAATCCTCAAGTTCGTGAGTTTCTCGACCGTTTTCATATCCTTTGCCTGAATCACGGTGATCAAA
>JBCBDH010000578.1:0-4451 GCA_038529855.1 Bacteroidota bacterium
ACCTCCTTCGACATCATCCCTGTAGAAACAACACAGATTACCTTTCGACAGGTCTTAGAACAGTCGGAAGTACGGATCAATACCTTTTTAGCTGGGATCGGAGAAAAGCGCTCCATCACCCTTCAGATCAATCTGCACGAAAATGCTGAAGCCTATGTCAAAGACGTATCGCTTGATGCGCCTTTTGAATGGAAAAGGAATGAGTATATTTGGTTGATGATAGAAGGGATCGCTGGTGGTACAGATGCCTATTGCAGGGAATTGAAGGACGAGCGATATCAGGAGGACCCCTGGTGGAAGTTTGAGGACATGATCTCCAATAGCCGTATTCCACAATTTGACCAAATGGTCGAAAAGGCTAAGAAGCTAAATCGCTATTGGTCGTTTAGAAGATCAGCTGGGCAGCCTGCCATCATCAATCTTGCTTATGGTTTGATTAGTATGACCGTAGCTGAGCTAAGCGGTGGTTTTGTTTGGACAGAAGATGGGGCATGGACGTATAAAAAATTTCCGGCCCTTCCCAATGATTTTTCTGCCTGGTACTTCCAGCCTGATGTCGAAGAAGAAGAGTCCTTTAGCCATTGGGCCAGAGGAAACTTACGGCTTATTCCCAAAGAACTCAATGCCATATAGGACTGAGTGTACATTTATTATTGCAAAAAAAAGGGATTCTCCGCTATGTATAGCTTACAAGACAGACAATCCGTACAAGATTACATCCTTTCCCTGGCGCGTACAGACGAAAGAGTCACTGACGCTGCCATCGTTGGCTCGGAAGCCATTGGGGCCAATGATCAATGGTCGGATATTGATTTGACATTTGGGCTAAAAGAAGAGGTTGCCATCTCGACTATCCTCGCTGATTGGACCCAAAAAATTCAAGAACAGTACCAGGCTGCTCATCTCTTTGATCTCCCCTGGGGCCAATCTATCTATCGCGTTTTTCTCCTGCCCAATTGCTTACAAGTCGATATTTCCTTCACCCCAAGCTCAGGTTTTGGCTCCACGACGCCCAATTTCAAACTGCTATTCGGCGAAGCCAAACCCCGTGCCCCCAAGACTGCCCCCGCTGCACAGGAAGTATTGGGCTATGCCGTTCACCATGCCCTGCGTGCAAGATTCTCTTTGGAACGCCAGCGCTACTGGCAGGCCGAATACTGGCTAAGTGCTTGTAGAGACTATGCGCTAAAGCTGGCTTGCTTGAATCACCAATGTAACCCCTTTGATGCTCGGGGCTATGACGATTTGCCCAAAGAAGTGACCAAGCTATTCTTAGATAGCCTATCTGTTCAATTGACGGATCACCATTTGAGGGAAGCCTTAAAAGTGGTGGTGAGTGGTTTATTGAAAATTGCACGGGAGTCAACTGGAATTGACCTAAGGGTTGAACCACAACTCAGATGGATCGCTCAGCTAGCCCCCTAAACTACTGCCCCTTAATTCGCTCCCACAACAACTGGAAAGTATCTTCTGAGATATCATCATCCCTAGCCTGATTGGCCTGTATATGACCATCTTTTTCCTTTAGAATAAATCGAAAAACATAATCGGTTTCCTTGGTTACCTTTTCCCCAAAGACGCCAAAACGCAGATCATTAAGCTGTAATTGCCCATCTTTTCGACGAATGACATTATAATAATCGTTAGAAAACCATTGGAGCGTCTTTACATCCTTTTCTTCCTCATAGCCTTTCAATAAGTACCGATTTTTAGGCATGATCATAAATTGGGGAATCCGCGCTTCACGATCAAAAATAGAATATAAGCCGCGATAATAGACCGAATCGCCCTCCGCAATACAATTCCACAAGGCATTATTGAATATCGTAGGAGAGGTCATGTAGCGCTTGTACTGAATCCCTTGTTCTACTAATGACCGTTCCATGACACGATCAACCCGCATCTTATTGGCTAAGGTCAGAAGCAGATAAATAGAACTCAAAGCAATACCCAAATAATTGAACAAGCGCCGTCGCGGGCTATTGCGCGTCAGCAAGCTCGCAGTGATCAAGCAGATCAAAAATGGAAGGGTATAAATGGGGTCAACAACGGAAATATTATTAAACGCTACGCGATAATCCGAGAAGGGTTGAAAAACTTGGGTGCCATAGGCTGTACAACAATCCAATAGGGGATGGGTAAAGATAGACCAAAAGAACAGCCAGTACCAATCTTTCCAGGTCGCATCCACTGCCGCAAGTTCTACCCCATAATAACTTTTCCAAAGCCAAATACCCAACACTACGCCAATAAGTACCATCACAAGGACAGTGACGATACTGATCTGACCTCCTACCATCACGGGTAAGAAACTGACAATACCTGCAATGATGGCATAAATAATCAGCCAGGAAATCATTGCGTACAGCTTAAAGCCCCGCCGTCGATATAAACCACTACTGTATAAGCGATGGGTCAAAAAAGCAAATACCAAGGGCGCAGTAAAAGCGAAGAAGAAGGAATGAGAAATTGCCCTGTGAAAGGCCAGAGCCGTCATTTCGTCAACGACAAAATTAGACAGGACGTCTAAGTCTGGAATAGTACCACCAACCGCTCCAAAAAGCATAGCTCGGTTGCCTATTTTCTTGCCAAGGACGACCTCACCAACGGCGGCGCCCAATACAATTTGTGTAAGTGAATCCATATAATAGCGGAGTCCCCATATGAACTTACTCTAATAACTAGGGAACCCCGTCAAAGTTCATCAATAATCACTGAAGCACAAAATCAATTAATCGCGAATAAGACCATTTGATCAATTAGTTTTGATAAGTTCGCTGCTCCAATGCCAATGGCTACCTCGCACTTGTAGCCAATACAAGCCTGGCGACCAATCGGCTGTTGGTATTGACCAGGTGCTTGCTTCCTCTGCCGTCAGTCGCCGCTGATAAATAAGCTGCCCCAGACTGGAATAAACCGTCAATTGTAGCGGCTCCTGGATGTCTTGATCCAAGACCAGATGGGTATTGCCTTTGGTAGGATTGGGGAGGAGCTGAACTTGGGAGATGGGACTTTCCATTTCTACTACCCGCACAGGCGAATAGTTGACCTGGCCATCTTCATCCATCATCTTGAGGCGATAATAGCTGATGGGGCGCTGTAAAGCACTGGGGTCCAAATATTGATAAGTGAGGGAATGGCCGCGAGCTGGGATATTGGTAAGTGATTCAAATTGCTTTCCATCAGAAGCCACTTCTACTTCATATGCTGACAGACCATATTCTGCTGCGACTTCCCAACGGAGTACAACCGCTTCTTCTGTAGGTTGGGCTTCAAAATGTAAAAGCTCGGCAGGGAGCGGAACGGCCCCTTGTACCCACACCGAATAGCTTCTGGCTGGTAGCTCAATACGCAGGCGATTGTTGACATCTACTGTAAAATACTCAACCCCAGAATGACCAATCACATCGAAAAAGGCATCTCCTTGTGCGACATTGGTCATATTGATCTCATGGTCGAGGACTAGAGGTTCACCTGCAAAATTGATGGCTACGACGACTTCTTGTCCGCCAATCCCTCCAGAAAGTTGGTATAGTAAGGTGGTATTATCAAACCCTGAGCTGTAAATGGAGGAATAAGGAGTACCAAAACGACTCAGATAATCCACACTATTGGATTGGTAGATGTATTGTCGATGAGCTTCGATTAGTGCATCAATTTCTGGCTGCAAAGTCTGCGTTGGAGCATTGGGGATAGAGACACCAAAGTAGTCGGGATAGAATACACAAGGCAGGCCAATTTGATTATTGGTCAACAAATAGGCATAGGGAAGTATGGGATCATTTTGTAAGGGCTCGCCCCCTCCTCGAAAATCGTGGTTATTAACAAAAGTCACCACATTAAAAGGGCTTCCACCTACACCATCTACAATACCCGAGTTAAAAACATTGCGCACATCATAACCAAATTGATCGCAAGCATTTTTGAGGGCATTGCGCAAAGTAAAATCAAAAACCCGCATATCAATCGCCGCCTGCGTGCCCCCATTCATCCCTGATAAGACATCATTCACCCAACCATTCAGTACATTGGGATTTCCATCAAAATATTCTCCAACGACCATCCCAGGATCAATCCCTTGACTGTGCAAATGATTCATCAGATCTGCTACAAACTGTGGATCAAAATGCTTGACCGCATCCATCCGAAATCCTCTTATCCCAACGTCGTTCCAAAGCCAGGTGGTCCAATCAAATAATTCATCTCGCGTATCGCTTTGCGATTGATCATAATCGTAAAAAAACCAAAGCCAATCCCAATCGCCATTCAATCGAGTCGTACTGGCATTGGTGGAGTTGGGTCGAAAGTTTTCAAAATTCATCCCACCTTGCCCACTGGGCATACCAGTAAAATCTGTATAGGTCTGATAAGTCAATTGCCCAACTACCTCACTAGCCGCTGAAGCATTCCAAATACCATAAACGCGATGATCGGAATAATCGCCATTGGCA
>JBCBDH010000579.1:0-4443 GCA_038529855.1 Bacteroidota bacterium
AAAGCATATACCCCATTATTCTTGTCCTTGAGGGTATAATTAGCAGTAGTTCCCGCATCTAATTGGCCCATATGGAACCAAGCATTCTGATGAATCCAAACGCCTTCATCATTGGGATTGGGCGATAAAATCTGATACAGTTGATTTTTAATATCCCGCTGCTCTAGGGTGATTTGGTCATACCGTGGATTGACATTCTTCCGATTGGGAAAAAGCCAAATTTGTAGAAACTTCACTGCGCGATCCCTATTTTTGTTATACTCGCTGTGATAGATACCAGTACCCGCACTCATCACTTGTACATCGCCCTGCTTAATAACAGTTACATTTCCCATACTGTCCTTATGCTCCAAATCGCCTTCTAGTGGTATGGAGATGATTTCCATATTATCATGTGGGTGTCTCCCAAAACCTTTACCGCCAGAGACAATATCATCATTGAGTACACGGAGAACACCAAAATGCATCCGTTCGGGATTGTGATAATTGGCAAAGCTAAAACTGTGATGAGAATTGAGCCAGCCATGGTCTGCATGTCCACGTGTATTGGCCTTATGCAACACGGTTTTCATCGTTGTCAACTCCTTATTGGGTAAGTGATTAAAACCGACTTGCTGCTTGGGGGAGAAATTAGGCACCATCAATTCATCATAGGTTGATTGTTCCAATTTGTCATTGGTCGCTTTTAGTATTGAGCTTCCAGTCGCTACACCAGCAGCGCCAAGTAATGACTTTTTGATAAAATCTTTTCTATCCATGTCAGTAATTCACTTTTAGGTTAAGAAATGATAGCTAACCAACATTGATCAATAAACAGGGATACCAATCATTTGTTGTGATACAAAAATGGCTATTTAAAGGAGGGAGCACTATATAAAAAAGCACGATAAACCTATAAAAATGTCGGAATTGTTTAAGCTTCTAGGTTTGTAGCCTAAATTGTGAAGGCGCGGTTTGAGTCATCTTTTTAAAAAAAGCGCTAAAATGCAGCGGCTCTTCAAAACCTAACTGAAATGCTATTTCCTTGATTGTCAACGAGCTATGCAAAAGCAGCCGTTTGGCCTCAAGAATGATTCGGTCTTGTATAAGCACCTTAGCCGTCTTACCTGTAAGGGTTTTGACCGTTTGACTAAGGTGCTTGGCAGTTATATGAATTTCAGTAGCATAATTTGTCACCTTATGCCATTCTCGGTACTTGTGATCTACCAATTGTTTAAAATCTCGAAGAATACAAATACCCGCATTGGACTCATCTAGCTGCTTGGTATCTAATAAACAGCTATTGCTGCAATAAATTAAAAATAACTGTAATAAGGCCCCCAGTGCCTCTTTCTGATAATGCAATTGAGGTAATAAGCAAGCATTCATTTCCTCGATAATACGCAGTAATCGCTCCTGGCTTACTTCATCAAGAATAAGCGGAGGCGCTTCTCCAAACTGGCGAAAGAGGTTGAAATTGGCGATGAAATGTGTGGTAATGTTATTTTTGATCAAAAAGTCTTTGGAAAAAGTGATGACCCAGCCTTTGGGTTGGGCTTCAAAAAGGACTTGATGAACCTGGCCTGGACTTACAAAATACACCTGCCCAGGTGCAAAAGCATAAGAACGATAGTCTATGATATGCTGCCCACGTCCTTCTTCAACCAAAAGCACGGTATAATAATCATGTCGATGAGCCTCATCAGCCCGCCCTTGTGCTTGGATATAAATATCTTCAATTTGCTGCAGATGGAAAGCCTTAGTTGGGATGCGCCCAGGTAAGGCCCTTGAAGTAGTATGGTTCTTTTTCATTGGTCAATAGCAGATTAAAACCTGTAGCCTATAAATATTAAAACACAACAAGAATCAAACTTGTTTGATGGACCCAAGGATAAGTCCCCCTCCTGAGGATGCAGGAGTAAAATAAGAACAGGCCATTGCCCTAAGAGCAATGGCCTGTAATCGAGGTCTTTACCTCCTACCCAATGGTGGAGATAAACCATAAAAGATGATTTACTGTCTTTCCCAGACAGAAGTGGACATCAGTTTGGTGCTGATTGTACTACCAGAGATGGTCTGTGTCGTTTCCTCATCCTGCGTAAAGACTAAATCCCCATCAGAGTTGAAGGAATAATCTGTAGTCTGTGGTCCACTACCTTCGCCATATTCGACCCCGTCTACCTCAAAAACATACAGTGCTCCATCGATCGTAACAGAGCCACCATTATCTGTATAAGTCCCATTCCCACTTACGTTGGAATAGCTAAAAGTTTGATTGGTTGATGGGAAACCAGTAATAGTTGTGTTGGATTCAATATCATATCCACCACTTGTTGTGAAGGTATCGTCGTCTTTTAGTTCCAAAGTGTAGTCTAAATTGCTTCCAGTGAGCGTACTATTTGACTCAATGGTCGTACCACCAGCATCTGTTGTAGATTCCAAAGTGACATCCAGTGATTTTACTACCCAGGTACCTACGAGTGATTCATTGACATCATCATCATCACCACAGGCTGCTAGCAAAACCATGAAAGATAGTGCGAAAATAAATTTTGTTGCTTTAATCATTATTGAGAATTTAATTAGAAATTAGTTCGTTTTTACTTGTTCACTTTTTATTTTAAACCAGGTCTTCATCCGCCCATCGCTTATCAATTTTTCGCTCACGTACAGGCAATTGATCCAAATCCAATCGCGCATCAAAATCGCCAATATCACAACGCTTGCCCTCATAAAAGACCAAAAGCTTTTGGTCATTGACAACTCGAATGTACCGCGATTTATCTGGCACGTAGTAATACCATTGAGCGACAGGGCTTCCATATCCAGAACTATTTTGGTGTTTTAAGCCCTCTTTGTAACGATCTAATTGGTATTTATGCTCCCCCACCTGTAAAAATGGAGCAGGCTGCTTGGGATCAAACCGAAAGGCTTGGGTGCGTAGCAGCCCCATCATGGTTTCCTGATAAGCCTCCAGCAGCCCTTTATTCTGGATAAAATAGAGTAATTGTTCTCGATACTCAGGATCAACGAGTTGAAAAGCACGGTCAGAATCGCCATCTTCCCAATCATATTGAGTAAGACTAGTCACCTCCCAATCCTTTTGCTGATAGTGGAATAAATCACCAACTTCTTGGCTGTACATGGGGCCCAAAGCACTGCGATGCAAATCCCGTCTTTGACGACGTCTCTTAGCTTCTGGTTTTGAAATACGAGTGGTTTTACGGCCAAATTCCCCTTTAACGGGGGCATCTGTAATACCTATAAATTCTTCTAACTCCTCCTCGATTCGATGAAATTTCTCGCTAGCAATATCTCCAATCGACAAGAGAGAAATGTCGCGCTTATCTGTCAGTTTTGCTCTAATTTCGTAGGTAGTCGTAGTACCGTTTTTGGATTTTTTGTTATGCTGCTTGACATATATTTGCTCGATCTCTTTGGTAGGAATCGTCTTATTGCCCTTCCACCAGGGAATGGGTTTGTGGCTAATCAGCAAATAGTCGTCTGCGATATCAATGAAAGTGCGATTAAAAAATAGACAGGCCGTATAGTAGATCAACCAAAGACCAATGCCCACATGGATCAGTGGAAATAGCTTGAAGATCAGCGGGGCATCTCCCACTACAGCCATTCCGTACCAATTGAGCAAAAAAGCATTCCAGAGAATCGTAAAGAATAGAAGGAATAGTGCCTTGTAGGAATACCAGTTCAGAGTAATTTCTAAGACGCCCTCTTTTTTATGGACCTCCAAGTTTTCTTCGCCAAACATATAAAAATTATTTTAAACTTTCATAGCTCCACAAAAGTAGGCTTTTTTGAAGGCTAGCGCAAGTCCTCGCCACTTCAGCCAGGTCTTGCGCATAATCCAACCAGTTACTGATTTTGGCGAAGGCTATCTAGGCTGTAGGCGAAAGAGGCCGCATTGACTTTAAATTCATAAGTTCCTGGACTAGGAATATAGGCTTTTATATTTTGCGTATTCCCTCCTGTATCCGCTTCTACCTCCCCTTGAATGGGAAATCCCTGACTATCCTGATTTTCCTCTCCAAAGTTGGTATCCCAGGATTGATTAAGGGTAAATTTGAATTCAATCAAACCCGCCTGTTCAAATACTTGAACCAAGCGATATTCGTTTTCCCCTATCTCTTGCATGTCATTTGCGGCAGGGTCCCAATTGTTAAAGGAACCAGGAATATTGATGGATTGAATGGCCGCTTCTTCTTCAGGAACTTCTTCTACTGCTTGAGACTCCCAATAAAAGCCCAAGCCCAATAGCACGATAAGCGGCAACAAAAAAGCAGCAAGCAATTGACTATTGCCAGGGCTTTCTTGGCGATACAGATAATAGTCTACAGAAAAACGTCCTGCGCCAGTGAGCATAAAGAGTACAAAAATCCAAAAGAAATACTGGGTGATGTGCATCTCAAAAAACGGTACAATACCGTGAAATCCAAAGGCGGCAAC
>JBCBDH010000580.1:0-4442 GCA_038529855.1 Bacteroidota bacterium
TTTGAATCGCTTGGTTTCTTCGATCAGCGAGTTGGTATTGATACACAGCAAGATATCGTGTGGCGCCCAATCGTCTTCTTCCACATAATGCGAATCATTGGTCGCGATCATCTTGACATTGTACTTTCGAGCCAATTTAATCAGCTCCTGGTTGACATCTTCCTGACTTATGCCAAGCCCGTCGATATTCTCCAATCCGCGATGTCTTTGTAGTTCGATGTAGTAATCTTCTCCAAAGATATCGAGCCACCATTTGAGCAAACGCTCCGCTTTTTCGTGCTGGCCATGTAGTAGTGCTTGAGGAATCTCCGCACCAATACAGCAACTGGTGGCGATCACGCCTTCGTGGTATTTTTCAATTAATTCTTTATCAATCCGCGGGAATTTACTGTAAAGTCCTTCGATAAAACCCAGGGAGCAAAGCTTAGTTAGATTTTCATACCCTGTTCTATTTTTGGCCAAAAGCAATTGATGAAAACGCCTGTCGCGTTCGCCCTTGGCTCGTGAAAAGGCTTTTCTATGTCGGTCTTCAACCAGATAAAACTCGCAGCCAATAATGGGTTTTAAATCCCGTTTTTCGGCCTCAGCCACAAATTTAAAGGCGCCAAACATATTCCCATGGTCGGTCAGTGCGACCCCTTTCTGCCCATCGGCTTTGGCTTTGTCCATCATTGTTCCGATATCCGAAGCTCCATCGAGTAAGGAATACTGGGTATGGCAATGAAGGTGTACGAATTCAGGCATAGCTAAATTGTTGACGATTGAATGATGATCCTGATGTCTTTTGTGTTGGTCAGCCGACCATTTGATGTGCAGATTTTCCCGGTGTTTTCTCAGTAAAAGGGGAAAGTGTTAGTGGAAATTAGTCCCTTCTGCTCCTTATCGCAAGATAGCTAAAAATTGGCAGATGACTAGGCTTGTCGACTGGTAAAATATAGATTTTACAGATGGTATTTTGAATGGACCGCTGTAAACAAAGGGTGCTTTGGCAATAGGGCTAGTCGACCAGTAGAGGATAATCAAAATAGGCCAATAGGTCTGTATGAGCCCCCCATATTCGATTGATCTTTTGGCGCTGTTGGATGCTAAGTCGAGCAATTTTTTCTGCATTCAAATTGCTGAGTGGAAGGCGTTTATTTTTAAAATTATGGGCTTTGAAATGGCGCTTCATCTCTAAGGGGCCCAATTGGGGTAGGAAGTCTTGGATTTGCTGTTGAACCCTGTCTGGCTCCTCCATAAGGTCTTCATATCGGAAGCAGAGTAGATTAGGACATTTTTCGATATTGCGGCGATGGTATTGTAAACAGCGAAGGCTAAATTTTGCTGCTTCCTCAATGGACATTTGATCTCGACGATGCAGGCTTTCGCAGTGGGCGTAGGGATTGCGTGTCATGGCGATGAAATAGGCAGGGGAGAAATGTTGTTGAATAGCTGCTGTGTGCATTAGATTGGGTGGGCTTTTGTCCAGAAGAATGGGCTTGCTGATGTCCCAGTATTGCATCCAAACCTGTCGGATAGCTTCCCAAGGCAAATTATGTCCCTCCTCCCATCGCTGGCGGTAGTCAATCAGCTTGCGATATTCTGGAAGGCTTTGGCCCTCTCGCGTCCCAAAGATATTATTGGCGCTGACTTGTGGCGAAGTGCTCAACAGCTCATGCAGTAATGTCGAACCTGAGTAAGGCGCACAAAGAAGAAATAGAAATTTTTGATAACGAGCTTTTCTAAAGCGATTGCCCAGCCCTCGCCAATGGCGCAATAATTGGCATTTGGCATCATAGGGAACCGCACGTTTAATCGCAGCAAGCATAGAGGATAAGGAGTTTTAGGGCTTAACGCTTTGTTGAATTTGGGCGATCACTTGATCCAATTGTTTCCTGACTTCCTCAGGAATCTGCTCCTCAAAAATCCAGGTATGGACACCACCCAGATAATGCATCCCCAGATAATCGGCTGACTCTTCAAAAGGCATAAAATAGCCCGCCACCAATTCTGGGTCTCCACTACAGCTAATGGCTAACATTGACTTCCCCCGTAGTTGTCGCCCCAAATCCTTTCGGATTTTCAATAAATCGCTCAGGCGATCAAAAAAGGTTTTCATTCGGGCGCTCATGCTATACCAGTAAACGGGAGTGGCAAAGATGAATAGGTCGTAATGTAGCATCTCCTCGATTAAAGGAATAAAATCGTCTTCTTGGTTGTTGAATTCGTAATCGAAGTAGCCAATATCTTTGGTTTTGAGGTCGATGAGCGGGATGCCGCTTTGTTGGCTGAGGTAGTTGGTGATGAGGCGGGTGTGACCGTGGCTTCGGGCGCTGGCTTGGAGGAGGATAGTATTTTTATTAATTGACATATTTTAAATATGATTTTAATTTATTTGATACGGATTTAGACCTTTCGCCTTATTGGGAGGGCCCACCCAACCACCACCGCCGACCGACAATCCAAGCAAAAGACACAGCTTCGCCTACTCTTGTCGGTCGCAACAAGCGCAAAAGCCAGGTAACTCCCTTATCTCGCTAGCTCTTTTCAAGGAGTGTGGCTTAATAGGACGCAGCGAGTAGGTAAATTCCATAAAAAATAATCAACTTTTTTTGAAGAAACTGAGTTTAAAATACCTAAAGAGCTGATTATCAAGCTGAAAGTTAAGAATGGGCAAGCTAAAAAAAATGGCTTCTAAATCCCTGCTGAAAGGTAAACCTTTGAAAAAGCCCATAGTTCTAAAGGGCAGTCCCCTTACTTTTCAATAAGCGTAGGAAAATTATCCAATTCAATATCCCCAATCTCTCCATTGCAATTTTTAATCAATTTGGCCAGATAGGCTTCTTTGGGATCGTCATTGCGATTGCCAATGCGGAGATAGGTATAGCAGGAATCCTGGGCAATAGAGAATTCTGTGGAAAAGTAGCTGAGGCCAGTTTGGTCATCGACATCAGATTCGCCGCCAAGGAAAAAATAGGGGGCCAGATGGGCTTCGCCTTCTTCTTCAATAGAGGACTGACCCAAGTCGACTAACTCCAGTTTGTATTGGATCGAGGTGTAGTTGATCCTTTTGAATCTCAGAGCAGCGGCTAAGTTGTCTTTTTTGGCGCTTAGCACGACAGTTTTACCAATTGCGGGTTCAGAAGGAAAGGGGATGGTATCCCTTCCATTGAGGATCATCATTTCTTGTTGAAATTCTACATTTTGGGCCTTATCTTGATTTTTTACTGCTTGAACAAAAGCGGGGGAGTAATCTGGTACAGCATTGGGCAGGGTTTGTACAGTGTCCTTAACCGCGGCTTGGGCTGGATTATCCTGTGCCTCCTCAGTGGCCTTGTCATTTGTGTCGGAAGTATACTGGCAAGCAAAGAGGACTAGGGCGAGGACTAGGAATAGGCTGTTTTTCATATTGTATTATTGAAGGCTTTTTGGTTTATTAAACAGTGACATCGCTCAACTGATCTACCTTAACCCCAAGGAGGTGTCCCAATTTTAAGAAGGTCGTTCTCCATTCCTCAGAGGCAAATACCCAATCACCACGCTGGTAGCCCTGCATTTTGGAGAAATAGAAATTTTGACTTTTCCAGATATCCAGTTCCAGACCCATCTTTTTGATGATTTGTAATATGGTATTGAGACGCTTGATTTGGTCGATGGAGACCTCGTTGAGGTAGACATTGCGAATTTCGTAGAATATGCGTTCGCTGGCAGCGAGCATAAAGGATTCCTCATTGCTGAGTTGTACATCCCACTTTTCAAGTTCGCTAGAGAGGCGTTGTAGCTCGCGGATACTCATAAAGTCTTGCTCAAAGTAGCGATGCAGATCGGCATTGACGATAAACTGTACGACGTTTTGATAAGCCTTTGGAACGGGGATATGGCTTTTGTGTAAAGAGGCCATGAGCTGGTAATTATCCTCATAGATTTCTCGAAAATCGCTTTCTGCACGACGCATATTTCGACTGGTGATTTGCTTGAGGATCTTGCGTTTTTCGTCCCTAAATAGATTGGCAAAACTATAGCGTTCTGAGCCAAAAAAGCGTTTGAGAATACCCAATAATTCATTGAGGTTGTTGTTTCTGAAAGCGGAACTGGCCAATTCCAACATATCATCAAACTCCTGTCGGTCCAAATCCACAGAAATATAGCCGATGATGTTTTGTTGTCCTAAATACAGTACCGCAAAACTGAATTTCTTCTCTGATTGAGTGATGCCTGAACGCATGATCGTTCGACCAAAAGCAATGCGCTGTTTGCCCGCTTCAAATCGTTCATAGCATTCGTTTTTGGCGTGATAGTTAAACAGCTGTAGCCGTCTGGTATCTTTGGCAAAGAGCGAAGCGACGGCAAAGTGCATCCCCGCACCTCCCAAGCCCACTCTGGCAGGTATGACATTTTCCAAATAGCTCTCTGCTGCATTTACAAATACATTGCTAGGTGTTTTCTCCAGTCGAGTCACAAAT
>JBCBDH010000581.1:0-4436 GCA_038529855.1 Bacteroidota bacterium
GTTTTAGTGGATTCTGGGCAGCAAGGGGTACTCATGGCCACTGGCCGCTGTCCAAGAATACATTGTAGCAGGTAAATTTAGTTTTATAGCTAGGCTGTCTCGGCAACGGGGCAGCCTTTTTTGATCGCTGCTGGAGGGGAGACCGCTGCGCTGCGAGAGGGGAGATCGTGGCCTGATGGCCACTGCGAGATCGCTGCGCTGCGAGAAGAGATCGCGGTGTTGAGGGAGGGGCTGACTGGTAGCCAGCTGGGGGGATAGTAGCGTAAGCGGTCTCGCAGCGTAAGCGCACTCGTAGTGCAAGCGGGCTAAAGGGGGGGAGGGCTTGGGACGAGAAGGCTATATTTGTACCTTAATACGCAAATCATCGTAAATCAAGGGGGCTAGATCATCCATTCCCGGACAAAAAGGGAGAAGAACTATTGGATTTATCCACTTTTCGTATCAGCCAATCCAAAAATTGCGTTAAAATAGCTGATGAGTAGAGCTTTACTATGCTTGTTTTGTTTGTTTGCCTGGTGCCAGCTCATGGCCCAAAACGACCAATTGTCCAATTGGCGTACGCAACGACTAAGCATTGATAGTAGCGTTCAATCCATTGATAGCTTACCAATCGTGCCATCGAGCCTGACGGTATTTCATGCGAAAAGTGGGGCGGAAATTGATAGCAGCCAGTATCAGATTAGTGGGCATACCATAAGCTGGGCGAAGGCGCTGGTGCAGGAGAAATCTCTGATTCAGGTGGATGTGCGTTATCGGGTATTAGCCTATCCTTTGGAAAAACCGCTTCAGCATGTGGATACTTCACAGGTTTTTCAACGCAAAAACGAGGATGGACTACTCAGCTTTGAGTATAGCCCCTATGATCCTGGGCAGCAGTTGGTGGATTTTAAGGGGCTGGACTACAGTGGCAGTTTTGCCCGTGGCTTGTCTTTTGGCAATAGCCAAAATCTGGTGCTTAATTCTAGTTTTAATCTGCAGATGGCTGGTAAATTGGGAGATGATGTAGAGATATTGGCGGCTATCACCGATCAAAATATCCCCCTACAGGCAGAAGGCAATACCCAACAATTACAGGAGTTCGACCGCATTTTTATCCAACTCAAAAAGCAGAACAATACCTTTATCGCGGGGGATTATGAGCTACAACGCCCCAACAGCTATTTTATGAATTACTTTAAAAAGCTGCAAGGGGCCACCTTTCAAAATAGTCGTAGCCTTTTTGAGAAAGGGCGTTTGACCACTAAGGTCAGTGGAGCAATTGCGCGGGGGAAGTTTGCGCGGAATGTAATCGAGCAGATCGAGGGAAATCAAGGGCCCTATAAATTACGAGGTGGCGAAGGAGAGCGTTTTATCATCGTACTTGCAGGTACGGAGAAGGTGTTTATTGATGGCTTTTTATTGAAGCGGGGTTTGGAGGAAGACTATATCATTGACTACAATAGAGGAGATATCACCTTTACCGCTAATCGACTGATTACCAAGGACACGCGTATCATTGTTGAGTTTGAATATGCCGATCAAAATTATCTTCGTTCGATGTATGCGGTCAGTTCAGAATACCAGGATGAGCGTTGGAAAATCCAGTTTAATCTGTATTCAGAGCAGGATGGGAAAAATTCGGGAAGCAATCAGGAATTGGACTCCCTGGATCGCAGTCGACTTCGCATGATAGGGGATGATATCGACAATGCCTTGGGTAATGGTATTGATACCTTAGACGAATTCAACGAATTTCGGGTGAAGTACAAACTAGTAGATACCAGCTATGTGATTGGTGGGCAGACCTTGGAGGAATCCGTATTGGTTTATACGACCAGTGAAGATAGCGCTCGTTTTACTGCGGCTTTTTTGGAGGTGGGTTTTGGTAATGGAGATTATGTCATTGATGAGTTGACGGCAGCCAATGGTAGAGTCTACAAATGGGTCGCACCACAGCCCAATGGGCAGAGGCAAGGCAATTTTTCCCCTGGTCAAAAGCTCATTGCCCCCAATCAGCAGCAAATGTATAGTCTGGGAGCGACTTATCAGTTGAAGAAAAACGCGACTTTGCGAACGGAGGTGGCCCTGAGCAATAAGGATTTGAATCGTTTCTCTCCTTTAGACGATGACGACAATGCAGGATTGGCCGTTTTTAGTCATTACCAACAGCGAAGTGGTGTGGGAAAGGGAGATTGGGAATTGCAAACGGATGTGCGCTATGAGTATGTACAGCAAAATTTTGTCGCCCTCAATCCCTATCGACCCGCTGAATTTACAAGGGATTGGAATTTATTTAGCGCCCAGCTCAATAGCGGGGTGCCAGGGCGGGATGGCTTGGTGAAGGCCAATGAACACCTGGCCAATGCGGCACTGCAAATAGCCAAGGGACAAAATGCTAGTTTGGAGTATGCCTTTGGCACCTTTCTTCGAGGAAATTTTTATAATGGTATTCGACACCAAGTGGTAGGGCGTTTTAGAAAAGCGGGTTTTGATATTGATGTACAGGGGAGTTTGCTGGAATCCAATAGCGAGGTAGAAACCAGTCGTTTCTTTCGCCCAAGAGTCAATATCTCCAAAACCTTTGAGCAATTGGGTAATTGGACCCTGGGGCTACAGAGCGAAAGGGAGAAAAATAGCCGCAAGGCTTTAAATAGCGACAGCCTCAATTTGAGTAGCTTTTACTTTGATCGCTATCGTTTCTTTCTGAAAAGTGCAGAAAAAGAGCAATTTGGTGTCGAGCTGGGTTATGCCCAGCGTTTTGACTACAGCCCAGTAGGAGATGCTTTTGAGCTGCTTACCTCCGCAGATGAATTCACCCTACTTGGTCATTGGAACCAAAGCAGGGTCTCCCAACTCAAATGGAACCTCTCCTATCGCGAATTAGAAATCGACAATCCCGAACAAACCACCTTAGACCCACAAAAAACCTTTCTCGGACTGGCCGAACACAATCTCAATCTCCTCAAAGGGGCTATTCGCTCTTCTACCAATTATCAGATTGGTTCTGGGCAAGAACCCAAGGTACAATTCACTTATTTACAGGTCAATCCAGGAGAAGGAACACATATCTGGCTGGACTCGATCAATAATAATGATGGGCAAATCCAACTCAATGAGATGGAGATTGCTCCATTTCAAGACATTGCCGATTATATTCGCGTGAGCACCTTTACCGATGAATTTATCCGCACCAATAATGTACAGCTCAACCAAAGTTTGCGTTTTGATCCGAGAAGGCTTTGGTACCAAAAGAAGGATATCCGCCGCTTTTTGAGCAAATTCTCTACTCAATCTACTTTAATCATCAATCGAAGGACGCGGGAAGCGGACGGGGTATCGCCTTGGAATCCCTTTCAGCTAGACATCATTGATTCAGCATTAGTGGCCATTAATTCGCGAGTTGCCAATACACTTTTCTTTAATCGCAACAGTCCAAGCTATGACGTGCAATTGGGCTTTTTTATCAATCGCAATCGAACAGTACTGACTTCGGGATTTGAAAGTCGGGTATTGAATGAGCAATTTGTACGGAGCCGTTGGAATTTGAGTCAGAAATTTAGCAGCCAATTGTATTTGTCTTTTGGGAACAGCGAAAACGACTCAGAGTTTTTTGACCAAAGGGATTACAATATCCGAGAATTTAAGGTAGAACCCAGATTTACTTTTTTACCTACCAAAAACTTCAGGAGCATTCTCACCTATAATTTCAAACAAAACGAAAATACCCTTCCCCAAGGAGGAGAACGATCTACCCATCACAATTTTAATCTGGAAACCACCCTCAATCAAGCCAGCAGCACCGCAATCCGCCTTAATCTATCCTATGTCTTGATCGACTATCAAGGAGAGACCAATAGTCCAGTAGAATTTGCGATGTTACAGGGTTTACAAGACGGAAAAAACTATTTGTGGAACGTACTGATAGACCGTCGATTGGGGCAAAACATCCAATTGAGCATCAGCTATGAAGGGCGAAAAACGGGAATTAATCCCATCGTCCATGTTGGTCGCGCACAAGTCAGAGCAACCTTTTAATCTAGGAAGGTGGCGAATAAATCTACAGACTAAAGCATTTTCCCGACAAAATTTATTATCCTGCTTTCACTTGCAATAGATACTAATTATCTTTGTAAATGGCTATGAAACAGCCTAAAAGCCAGTCTACCGCCTGATAAAGCTGGTTTCGGTACAACAATCAGGCATCCTTTTTTTTTATACATGCAAATGTAATTCTTCAGCCCAGGTCAATTTGAAAATTAAATACTAAATCACTTAGAACTATGCGATCAATTTTGCTACTCCTTTTTATTAGCATCTATTCAGGGAGCATTGATTGCCGAAGGACTCACCTTCCAGTAGGTATACTGTTGGGCTTCGAGAATACTCCCTGAATAGATGCTAATAAAAAGGAGTAGCAAAATTGATCGCATAGTTCTAAGTGATTTAGTATTTAATTT
>JBCBDH010000582.1:0-4411 GCA_038529855.1 Bacteroidota bacterium
CCAACACATCTATACGCTCATCGACCTAATCTTAAGGGAAAATCGCAATTACAGTACTAGTTCTGCTTCGCTGATTAGAAGCTTTATGGTTAGCATCTTGGAAATTTTACTTCGCAATATCAAGAAAAGTGCCTTCCACGAAATAGCCGCCGCCAATGATAAGGACGAGCGCATCACCAAATTGCTCAGTTACATCAACGAACACATTGGAGAACCCCATCTGCTGAAAGTCGATCATTTGGCTAAGGTCTTTTTGCTTTCTCCTACCTATCTCAGCGAATTTTTCCGCAAGAAAGTCAACATGTCGCTTCGAGAATACATCATCAAAGCCAGATTGAAACTCGTCGAAATCCGCCTGCTCAATTCCGATTATACCCTCACAGAAATTGCCAATGAGCTGAGCTTCACTGATGTCAGTCATCTTTCCAAGACGTTCAAGCGATACACAGGCACATCCATAAGAGCGTTTAAAAAAGAGGGGGAATACCGTTTGCTAAAGCGAAGTGCTTGCTAAATAAAGGATTAGTACACTGCCAATTCCACAAAGATGGGTAAATGATCACTGTAGCCTCCATAATAGCGTGGGCCACCATAAGAGCGACTAGGACGCTGCCCATATTTCCGATCTTCATACATCATCCAATCCTTTCGAAAAATCGTAGCCTGCGATATGCGTAGTCCCCCTTTTTGATTGGCCATACTAGGAGATACTATGATGTGATCCAGCATATTCCAATTACCTCGATAATTATAAGAGCCTTTTCCTTGCTCATCGAGTACAGCCATACAATTGTAAAGGGATTGCTTGGAATTGGGAGGGCGAAGGGTAGTTAATTCCAAGATGCTATTATTTACCGTTTCATCATTCATATCCCCCATAATGATGATGTTGGCCTCCTGGTCTCCTTGCCAGCAAGTTTTTACCGCATTTGCCAACTGGCGAGCAACGTACAAACGCTTGGGCTCACTCTGCTGAACGCCTCCTCTTCGTGAAGGCCAGTGATTGATAAAAAGATGAAGGGTATCTCTATCTTTTAACAATCCCTTGATGTAGAGAATATCGCGGGTCGTATAGTCTGGCTCATTGGGGACTACACCCTTGGGAAAATGAATCCTGATGGTATCCGTTTTCATCACCTTAAATACATCTGCCTGATACATAAAAGCGGCGTCTATACCCCTTTTATCTGGTGAATCGTAATGAACGTATTGGTAGGACTTACCCGCCAGACTGGTTTTATCAATGAAATCTTGTAAGACTTCCCCATTTTCTACTTCGCACAGTCCCAACAGCTCAGGGTATTGCATCCCTTCCAAGACCTTCGCCAATTGATCCAGTTTGTGCTGATAACGTCCTGGGTTCCATTGCTTTTTCCCACTTGGGGTAAACTCTTCATCTAGCGTTTGAGGATTGTCTTTTAGGTCAAAAAGATTTTCGACATTGTAAAAAGCAATTCGATAATTTTCTTGGGGACTTTTCTGAACGGAATTAGCTTGTTGAGTTTTACAAGCAACTTGACTAAGTAATATACACAAGAGCAGCCAATAATAGGGGTAGGACATATTCATTGATTGATTTGCCCCAAAGATAATCAAAAAGAAAAGGGTAGAGGCTGATGGGAATTTAATATCTTTGGTCTGCTAATCAGCAGCAGGATACCATTAATTATTCTTTGATCAAAAACCTTATGATTATGTTATCACCAGAATTAATGCAATTCCTGAAAGATTTGTCCAAAAACAACAACCGCGAGTGGTTTCACGCCAATAAAAAGCGCTATGAGCGAGAGGCCAAAAAGCCATTTGCTGCATTGCTCCAATCCATCACGGAATCCCTCAATGACCATGGGCATGAGATTGAAATAGCCCCAAAGGATATGGTCTTTCGCATCAATCGCGATATTCGCTTCTCCAAGGACAAAAGCCCCTACAAAACCCATTTAAGCGCTATTATCTCCAAACGAGGGCGCAAGAATAAGGACTATCCTGGCTATTACCTACACATTGATAAGGGATCAGTCATGATGGGTGGAGGAGCTTATTTTTTGGAAAAGGCCCCCTTGTATCAAGTGCGTCAGGCAATCGCACAAGGACTTTCAGATTTTGAGCAAATCATCACGAATAAGAATTTTATAGCTCATTATGGCACTATCCAAGGCGATGCTAATAAACGCTTGCCCAAAGAATTTGTCGAGGTTGCTAAAGTCCAACCCCTAATTGCCAATAAACAATTTTACTTCATGTCTGAGCACGATCCTACCATTGCCCTAAAGGAGGACTTCGTAGCTACCATTACCCGCCATTTTCTAGCTGGAAAGCCAGTAAACGATTGGCTCAGAACAGCCATTGGTGTGGAATAGCCTAAGGAGGTAAAACTCCTGGTCTCTTATTTTATTTGGAATGTCTCACAATAAATCAGCACATGCAAAACCCTACTAAACTATACGAAGCTTTTGGCGAACTCATCTACGTCATCGCCATGAGCGACGGACAGATTCAGCCAGAAGAATTGCAAGCCATTGAACAAAGACTGGCGGGTCATCCCTGGGGACAAGACATCAGATGGTCCTTTGACTACGAAGTCGCCAAAAAGCAACCAATCGAAGAATTGTACAAAAAAGTGATTAGCTATTGCGAAATGCACGGCCCAGAAAAGGAATATCAATTTTTGATTGAAACCCTGGAAGCTGTAGCCGCTGCTAGCCAAGGTATTGCCACTGAGGAACAAGCAGTTATCGACAATTTCAGCAGTGATTTAATTCGGAAATTTAAGGAGGATATTGAGCGGATAAATGCTTAAAGCTTATGACCAACGTTCCTCATAAAACCTACTTCAACTGGAGCTCTGGCAAAGACGCTGCCCTTGCTCTGTACCATCTCCAAAGAGATCCCAACTACTCCATTCAAGGCTTAGTCACCACCCTAAACAGTCATCACGAGCGGGTGACGATGCATGGTTTGCGGAAGCGTTTACTACAGCAACAAGTAGAGGTACTTCAGTTGATAGACTCAACTGGTCAAAAGTCGAATACTGATCTCTACACTGTCGAATTGCCAGAACATGCCAATATGGAAATCTACGAAAAGGTTTTGGGGGAGCAGATGATGGCCCTAAAAGCTGCGGGCTACAGTCATTCCGCCTTTGGTGATATTTTTTTGGAAGAGCTGCGACAATACAGGGAGCAGCAACTATCCGCCTTTGGGATAAAGCCCGTCTTTCCACTATGGGGGCGAGATACAAAAACACTGCTGCAGGAATTTATCCAATTGGGTTTTAAAGCCATTGTCGTTTGTATTCAATCTGAGTTATTGGACCAAAGTTTTGTAGGACGCGAGATTGATGCGGCTTTTATCGAAGATCTGCCTGCCAATGTCGATCCTTGTGGAGAGAATGGAGAATTTCATACTTTTTGCTACGATGGACCAATTTTTACCCAACCAGTGGGATTCACAAAGGGCGAAAAAATATTTCGCACCTACCCTGCGCCCAAAGATGAACAGGGGCAAAGCCAGAAGGAAGACTATGGCTTTTGGTTTATTGATTTGATCCCTGAGTGAGATGGAGAAACCAGCGCAAGTGAAAGCTATGAAATCGACTTTCCAACTATTTATAGACTATCAACTTATTGATGCTCGCCCAAACGAAAGGGTGCTTAATCGCATTCGCATCTTGGTACTGGCTATTTTGATGATTATTTATTGGCTTGATCTCGTTGACGATATTGCTCATTGGATATTATTGGTAGCTGTCGTTATTACTTTTTATATCCCAAATGGACAATTGGACTTTTTTGCTGGAATGAAAGAAATTGAACACAGCAAAAAAGACAATGGTCAGGTCACTTTTTCTGTCGATGGCATTCAATGGAAGGAGGAATTTTTAGCTTGGGGGGAAGTAAGGGATATGGAGATTAGCTATTCTGATATCAAGGGAGAACCTTATTCAGGTGGTCTAGGTCAAAATAGAGATAGGCGCTCTGCTGGTGTGAATAATCAACTAATGATTAAAACTAGGGAAGAGAAAGTCCTTGAAAGTCACTTCCTTATTAAGGATAAAGAGGAAGTGGGGGCTTTAAGACAGTTGCTTTGGCAAGTCGTCAGAGTTCATCCTATCCCCATTGAGTTAGCTAAAAAGTTGGTTCAACCAGGCAGCTATGAAAAGCATCAGCTTCTCAAATTATATTGTAAGCAATGAAAAAAATCAATAGCAATTATGCCATTTGGATAATGGCTTTTATATATGGTTTATTCTCAATGACTGATACCTATATCACAGCACAGGAACGGTATCAAGATTTTGTCTCGCCTACTCACAAGGCTTATTTAGGAGACTATGGCCGTCAAGTAGAAGGTCAGCTAACGGAGCGATATAGGTATCAGTCATTGAGAATAAACCATATATAAAAGCCAT